>NZ_FO082820.1:3007500-3292500 GCF_000967425.1 Pseudorhizobium banfieldiae | reverse complement strand
CTTGTCACTCTGGTTAAGTCGTTGTTGGCGCCCTTGTGGTGCTTCTGACGATTTGATGGATGGCCGTTGCCTGACCGCGCGGTCCCGGATTTAATCTCGAGAAGCTGGTCTTAAGATCGGCCGCAAGCGAGCTGCTCGGCGTAGCTCCAATAAAGCGGACCGATCGAACACGTCGATGGCATTGTTGAGTTGGCTGGGTTGTTAAAGGTAGCCCGGTCTGTTGCTCGTTCTGAGGAACGGTCGACTAGATGATGAGCATTGGCAATGAGAACGATTAAGTGTCGTAAGGGCATTTGGTGGATGCCTTGGCATGCACAGGCGAAGAAGGACGTGATACGCTGCGATAAGCCGTGGGGAGCTGCGAATGAGCTTTGATCCATGGATCTCCGAATGGGGCAACCCACCTTAGATGCTTGGGAAATCTGTTTAGTTGGCTAGATGGCTTGTGTGGGACTTCCCGTACAGGGGCTAGCCCGTCGGCGCTGATGCGCCGCGCCGTCCGCAGCGAAGCGATCGAAGATCGCGGCAGCGTGAGGACAGGGCCAAACAGGTTTCCAAGCATTGTGATAAGGTATCTTATTCTGAATACATAGGGATAAGAAGCGAACGCAGGGAACTGAAACATCTAAGTACCTGCAGGAAAGGACATCAACCGAGACTCCGCAAGTAGTGGCGAGCGAACGCGGACCAGGCCAGTGGCAATCAGGAATAAAGCCGAACAAGTTGGAAAGCTTGGCTATAGTGGGTGACAGCCCCGTAGGCGTAGAACACTGATTGTCCTTGAGTAGGGCGGGACACGTGAAATCCTGTCTGAACATGGGGAGACCACTCTCCAAGCCTAAGTACTCGTGCATGACCGATAGCGAACAAGTACCGTGAGGGAAAGGTGAAAAGCACCCCGACGAGGGGAGTGAAATAGAACCTGAAACCGGATGCCTACAAACAGTCGGAGCCCGCAAGGGTGACGGCGTACCTTTTGTATAATGGGTCAACGACTTAGTGTAACATGCAAGCTTAAGCCGGTAGGTGTAGGCGCAGCGAAAGCGAGTCTGAACAGGGCGATTGAGTATGTTGCATTAGACCCGAAACCGAGTGATCTAGCCATGAGCAGGCTGAAGGTTGGGTAACACCAACTGGAGGGCCGAACCCGCATCTGTTGCAATAGATTGGGATGACTTGTGGCTAGGGGTGAAAGGCCAATCAAACTCGGAAATAGCTGGTTCTCCGCGAAATCTATTTAGGTAGAGCGTCGACCGAATACCCCCGGGGGTAGAGCACTGGATGGGCTATGGGGACTCACCGTCTTACTGATCCTAACCAAACTCCGAATACCGGGGAGTACTAGTCGGCAGACACACGGCGGGTGCTAACGTCCGTCGTGAAGAGGGCAACAACCCTGACCTCCAGCTAAGGTCCCCAAGTCATGGCTAAGTGGGAAAGGATGTGAGGATCCCAAAACAACCAGGATGTTGGCTTAGAAGCAGCCATCATTTAAAGAAAGCGTAACAGCTCACTGGTCTAAATAAGGGTCTTTGCGCCGAAAATGTAACGGGGCTAAAGCCATGCACCGAAGCTGAGGATTTGCAGTTTACTGCAAGTGGTAGCGGAGCGTTCCGTAAGCCTGTGAAGGAGGACCCGTGAGGGCCTCTGGAGGTATCGGAAGTGCGAATGTTGACATGAGTAACGACAAAGAGGGTGAGAGACCCTCTCGCCGAAAGACCAAGGGTTCCTGCTTAAAGTTAATCTGAGCAGGGTTAGCCGGCCCCTAAGACGAGGCAGACATGCGTAGTCGATGGGAACCACGTTAATATTCGTGGGCCTGGTGGTAGTGACGGATCTCGTGTGTTGTTCAACCTTACTGGATTGGTTGTGCAGCGAAGAGGTTCCAGGAAATAGCTCCATCATTATAGACCGTACCCGAAACCGACACAGGTGGTCAGGTAGAGTATACCAAGGCGCTTGAGAGAACTATGTTGAAGGAACTCGGCAAATTGCACGCGTAACTTCGGAAGAAGCGTGACCCCTTTTTGGGCAACCAGGAAGGGGTGGCACAGACCAGGGGGTAGCGACTGTTTATCAAAAACACAGGGCTCTGCGAAGTCGAAAGACGACGTATAGGGTCTGACGCCTGCCCGGTGCTGGAAGGTTAAGAGGAGAGGTGCAAGCTTTGAATCGAAGCCCCAGTAAACGGCGGCCGTAACTATAACGGTCCTAAGGTAGCGAAATTCCTTGTCGGGTAAGTTCCGACCTGCACGAATGGCGTAACGACTTCCCCGCTGTCTCCAACATAGACTCAGTGAAATTGAATTCCCCGTGAAGATGCGGGGTTCCTGCGGTCAGACGGAAAGACCCCGTGCACCTTTACTATAGCTTTACACTGGCATTCGTGTCGGCATGTGTAGGATAGGTGGTAGGCTTTGAAGCGGGGACGCCAGTCTTCGTGGAGCCATCCTTGAAATACCACCCTTATCGTCATGGATGTCTAACCGCGGTCCGTCATCCGGATCCGGGACAGTGTATGGTGGGTAGTTTGACTGGGGCGGTCGCCTCCGAAAGAGTAACGGAGGCGCGCGATGGTGGGCTCAGACCGGTCGGAAATCGGTCGTCGAGTGCAATGGCATAAGCCCGCCTGACTGCGAGACTGACAAGTCGAGCAGAGACGAAAGTCGGTCATAGTGATCCGGTGGTCCCGCGTGGAAGGGCCATCGCTCAACGGATAAAAGGTACGCCGGGGATAACAGGCTGATGACCCCCAAGAGTCCATATCGACGGGGTTGTTTGGCACCTCGATGTCGGCTCATCGCATCCTGGGGCTGGAGCAGGTCCCAAGGGTTTGGCTGTTCGCCAATTAAAGCGGTACGTGAGCTGGGTTCAGAACGTCGTGAGACAGTTCGGTCCCTATCTGCCGTGGGTGTAGGAATATTGACAGGATCTGTCCCTAGTACGAGAGGACCGGGATGGACATATCTCTGGTGGACCTGTTGTCCTGCCAAGGGCATAGCAGGGTAGCTATATATGGAAGGGATAACCGCTGAAGGCATCTAAGCGGGAAACCCACCTGAAAACGAGTATTCCCTATCAGGGCCGTGGAAGACGACCACGTTGATAGGAGGCGTGTGGACGTGCAGCAATGCATGAAGCTTAGCCTTACTAATAGCCCGATCGACTTGATCGTTCTCATTGATCATGCTCATCACGCGTCGCAAGACGCCAAGATGAAGCCATGACGTGTTCAACAAGACCATCGCCAACTGTTGGCGCCCTTGCTCGATAAGAGCGCGGGGCAGCCATACAGGCCAAAGGCCGTCGCCAATCCCCGGGTCAAGCCCGAGGACTTTGGCGACCGTCCGCAGGGCCGCGACCGGCAGGTCACGATCAGCCCGTCAGGACAAAGCAAAGGCGATGAACCAAAATCCAGCTTCTCAACACATGCCAACAGAAATGTTGGTTCATTGCCCTTAATCGACCTGGTGGTCATGGCGGGGCGGCCGCACCCGTTCCCATTCCGAACACGGCCGTGAAACGCCCCAGCGCCAATGGTACTTCGTCTCAAGACGCGGGAGAGTAGGTCGCTGCCAGGTCTATTAAAGGCAATGCCGCAAAACAAAAGCGGACAATACAATCTTCTCAGAAACACGAAAAACAAGCATCCCTTCCGGACCAGAAAAGTCCGTATCCTTGGTGACGCGGGGTGGAGCAGCCCGTTCGGCCTAATATCGATCCACTGGATCGATATCTTGACGGCCTCACCTCATCAGGCTACGCCTGACTTCGCTCCCGGGCCCAAAACCCGGACTCTTGGTGACGCGGGGTGGAGCAGCCCGGTAGCTCGTCAGGCTCATAACCTGAAGGCCGCAGGTTCAAATCCTGCCCCCGCAACCAACGAGACTTGTAACCGCACCCACTCAGCCTCCTTCTCCGCAAGGAGCGCCTGACACCGGTTCAGATACTTCACCTTCTCCTGCACAGTCTTGAACTCACCAGCAGCCCGCTTGCGGACGAACCCGGCCGAATGCTGCTCACGCAGTTCCCGTGATGCTTCCCGCCACGCTTCCTGGGCTGCCAGGATGGCGGCGAGGTGGCCGTGGATCGAAAGGTCTGCCGACTTGCCATCAGCTGAGGGCTCGATGACAACCTTGCTGATGATCCGCCGCATGAAGTCGATCCAGATCTGGCTTCCACGGTCGCCGGTGTAGGAGAGCCTTGTATGCTTTAACGCTCGGATCGGCGCCTGCAGCACGCTGGAGTTGATGACGGGCGGAATGCCGCCAGATGACGTCGCTCCAGGTGGGAGTTGATCCAGTCGCTCTTGCAGGGCAAGGCGTTGCTTCTCCAGTTCATCGAGCTTGGCATCGAGCGCCGGAATCTTTCGATGGCCCGCCATCATCCGCTCGACGATCGTCTCCCCCAATGCCCTTTGCTTGACCTCAAGAGCCTTGATCTCTGCCGCCAGCCTGGTTGGTTCTGCCGAGGCTTCAATCCGCTTCTGTCCGAGCGAAGCGGACATCTCTCGGTTCAACCGGTCAACGTTGTCCGCTCCGAGGAGATTGTCCGGTATCGCCGCAACGACCCGCTTCTCCAGCTCCGGACGGCTAATCGTCTTGCTGTTGGTGCAGACGATCTTGCCCAGGTGCTCGATTGGCAGCTTCTGCTGGCGATTGGTACAGCCATAGCGGTCTTTGGGCTGTGTTTCGGCGTGCACTCCACAGTCCCATCCGACGCTGGCGCAGTCTCAAAATCCCTCGCTCGACAAGATCGCGCAGTCGAGTGGTCAACACGCCCCTGCTTATGCCGAGCCCGGTTTGGAAGTCACCGAACGTCGCTTACCATCGAAAGCATCGCGGATGATCAGGAGTGACCACCAGTCTCCGATCGCGCTGAGGGAGCCTCCGGGAAATGTGGTCCTACCTCGAAAGCATATCTTCATGCGTCCCCGAATTTGCCGAATAGTGACGTGCTAGGTTATCGGGAACGTAAAATGGCAGTTGGCGCCGACGAAAAGCTGTCCATGGTCATCAATGATAAGCTTGCACGCATACGCGACTCTGAGCAGGCGGATGACCAGCTTCGCATTCTCGCTGAAAGCCTCCATCAGCTTTCTTCTCATCGCTCGCCAGAGGAGATTTATGCCCGCCTGAAGCTGGTTCTACGGGCAAAACGGGGGCGCTCCGTCTGAAGGGTTCTTCCGCCTAAGGGAGCGGGAAGTGTAAACTTCTCAGTCTCAATGGAGGACAAGGACACCAACAAGTGGTTGGCCGAGGCAGCATATACGGAAGCTGAAGGCAGTCTAGAGATGCCACACACAAGCTACGCTCTACACAGATTGCTTGAAGAGATGTTCCTACGCCCTGCGCGAAAGAGGCGCCTGATCAAAAAGCAAAACAGCTTTGTTCACCGAACAAATGAGGGCTTTGTTTTCCACCTCGATCCGCGCGAGTATGTCGATCGCGCCATCTTCGTGGAAGATACCTACGAGAGACGGTTTCTACATTTCTTGCGGGGGCGCTTCCCGGAAGGGGCAGTTTGCGTTGGATATCGGCGCGAATATTGGCAATCATTCAATCTACCTCAGCGGCGACTTTTCCATAATTCATTGTTTCGAACCGAACGCGGAGACGTTTCGGCGCCTAACGCGGAATATCGAAGCGAACAATCTCGTTCATGTGACAGCCCATCAGGTGGCTTTGGGGGAGCGTGACGAGGTCTTGGCATTCCGAGAAAACCTCGACGGCAATCTGGGCAACAGTGGTTTCATGGGAGATGAGAAGCCCGTAGAGCGGTGTCGGATCAAGCCGATCCAGGTTCACCCGGGCGATGTTGTGGTTGATGATCTGCGACTGAGCCGACTGGACTTCATCAAGATCGACGTGGAAGGCTTTGAACCTGCGGTTTTGCGCGGCCTCCGATCCACCATATCCCGTTACCGTCCGATCCTTGCCTTTGAGTTTCACGGGCAGCATTCAGAGAACAAGGCCTTCCCTTGAAATCGGGAGCTGCTTGCCCAGCTACCTCTTCTGCGAACTCGTTTTTGCTCCAGCATCCGCTTCTCCGCTGGCGAAACTGAGGGGGCAGTTGAAGCATGGCGAGGAGCCTGTCCTAAGACAAGTCAGGGAACCTGAGCCGCGCAGCTACGAGAACATCTTGGCGTTCCCCGACCATCAGCTGCTGCGGCAGTTCGAGAAGCCGGGTGGCCGAGCAGCCAGGTCCGGGACCGCCCGTATCTGGTAACGTTGGAGCCATGACAGCTTGGCTACAAATCGGTCCTCTGCGGTAGGAAGTACTACTGCTTTGGGTGATCTTTCAGGATGCGAGGCACCCGCCTAGACTTGCCCGACAATAGGTTCCATGGCCACTCCTCCTCGGTCTTTGGGGAGGCCGAGCGAGGGAGACGCTTGCATGGGTGAGGGAGGGATCGTGTCCCGCCGAGTGGTGTAGCTGGGTGATAGCGAAGCCGCTCGCGAGTGCACCCTCCAAGGTGCTGTAGGGAGCGGGCGGCGTAGCGGTGGTCACCAGTGTTTTCCGGTAGGGTCGGGTTGCTTAGAGCCAACCTGAGGGACACCACCGATGACCGACGACATGATGAACCTGCGCTCACTCGTTGAGAAGAGCGCCGACGCCGATTTGCTGCGCGAGATGATCGGCTTCGCTGCCGAGAAGCTGATGGCGCTGGAGGTCGGCACAAAGACGGGCGCGGGTTATGGCGAGAAGAATGGCTTCCGACTTGCCCAGCGCAACGGCTATCGCGACCGGGACTGGGAGACACGGGCGGGCACCGTCGAGCTGCGCATTCCGAAGCTTCGCACAGGCAGCTATTTTCCAAGCTTTCTCGAACCACGCCGCATGGCAGAGAAGGCCCTGACGGCGGTGATCCAAGAGGCCTATATCCAAGGCGTCTCGACCCGATCCGTCGATGACCTCGTTAAGGCCATGGGCATGTCGGGCATCTCCAAGAGCCAGGTATCCCGGCTCTGCGAGGAGATCGACGAGAAGGTGAAGGCCTTCCTCGACAGGCCCATCGAAGGGGAATGGCCCTACCTTTGGATCGATGCGACCTACCTCAAGGTCCGGCGCGGCGGGCGCATCGTCTCCGTCGCCGTCATCATCGCCGTCGGCGTCAACACCGACGGTCGACGCGAGGTGCTCGGTATGGAGATCGGCACATCCGAGGCCGAGGCGATCTGGACAGAGTTCCTGCGTAAGCTGACAAGGCGGGGTCTGCGTGGCGTCAAGCTCGTCGTCTCTGACGCACATGAAGGCATAAAAGCCGCCGTCTCCAAGGTTCTCTCGGCCACCTGGCAGCGCTGCAGGGTTCACTTCATGCGCAATGCGCTCGCCCATGCCGGAAAGAGCGGACGCCGTGTTGTCTCCGCCTTCATCGCCACGGCCTTTGCCCAAGACACGTCAGAGGCTGCAAGTACCCAATGGCGCAACGTCGCCGACCAGATCAGGCCGAAGGTGCCCAAACTCGCCAGTCTCATGGACAGTGCCGAGCAAGACGTGCTCGCCTACATGACCTTTCCCAAGCAGCATTGGGCCAAACTCCACTCGACAAACCCGATTGAGCGATTGAACGGTGAGATCAAGCGACGCACAGAGGTCGTCGGCATCTTCCCAAACGACGACGCCATCATGCGCCTAGTCGGTGCGCTGCTGCTCGAACAGAACGACGAATGGGCCGTCCAGCGGTCCCGCTACATGACACTTGAGACAATCGCCACGATGAGCGATGATCCGCTCATCAGCCTGCCAGCCGCAAGCTGATCCATTCCCGGCTCTGTCCGGAAGCACGGCGACCGCCAAAGCTACACCACGCCGGGGGGCACGATCGAGGGAGGACTATCGTTTGGGTCTCGGAAAGTAGTTGCATCGGACGAGTTGGCAGTTCGCATTGTGGCGGCTTATGTTCGTGCGCACAACGTGCCGAAAGCCCAGTTGCCATCGCTCATAATCACCGTTCGCTGCGCCTTACGAAAGATTGCGTCGTCGCAGGTAACTGGAGCTATCGACGTTCGAAGTTCGGCGGTTCCTGTTGAGAATTCGCTGACTCCGGAGCATCTAGTCTGTCTTGAAGACGGATTGCCCTTCAAGTCGCTGAAACGCCACTTGCGGGAACAGCATCAGATGAGCCCGAACGACTACCGAGCGAAATGGAACCTTGTTTCGGATTATCCAATGGTTGCCCCTTTGTATTCGGAGAAGCGTTCGCAGTTGGCAAAGAAGATGGGGTTGGGGGGCACCCCTAAGTCCGGCGACAGAAGGACATAACATCCTGTGACCTTGGACAGTTCACAGGCTTTGACCGCTCCGTATTTAACACCCGATTTTGACAGTCCATCGAACATGAGATGTGAGTACGGACTTGCGGACAGGTTGGCACGTTACGAGTTTCCATAGATCAAGATCGTACAGGCTGATTTTGGATGTTCGCCTGACCAGACCAATCCAAGTGCGGGAGCCCAAGACCCGGTCGGTTTTACAGCGGTGACCGTCGGTGCAGGTTGTCTCCAGTCGCCCGGACTCAGTCAAGAAAGCCTTCTGCACTGATTGCGGCGAGGAAAGCATCGCGCACCTCCTCACGCGTAGCACGTCGACGCAGAAACTCGGACGCAAGGTGACGGGCCCTGAGATATTCATCGCTCCGACGCCCGGGCCAGCGGTTGGTGAGGAGTGAGAGGGCTTCGGCGGGATTTTTGATTGCAAGTCTACGGTGAGCGCCCAGCTTGACGAGGACGGGCGCCGACCATTCACTCCATGCTGGATCCGGATCCGGTTGCTCCATACGCGTACGCGGTGCTCTGGAATTTCTCGGCATCCTCGCTCTCCGATTCGCGATAAGGAATGCGCTTTATGTTACCATGCTAGCACAACCTGGTTAGGTTAATGAATTTTGGACCGGCACCGTGAGCCGGTCCGCTAGGCGTATCGGGCAGCGACCGCAGTAGTTCGTCCATCGCGTTCAAGCCGGCAGGAGGCTCTGAACCGCACCCCACTTGGGGTTCCAATCGCCTTCAAATTCGAGAAGCCCCCAACTTCCCCATTTGCTGGGTTCAGCCATGGATGCGAAAAAGGCGAAGAGATCTCCACCGGCTTCGTGCCAGATCTTGAGGTGACGTACATAAAGGTCGTTCATGCGGCGATCGCGGTTGGCTGCTATGAACAGATCGGTAAGTTGATCGTCATTTTCCGTTCCTCCATATCCGACCAGATGCTGGCCGCCCTCATAGGCTGCCAAGCGTAATCCATAGCGGCGTGCCATGGCTCGTTGGCTCAGGATGTGCGTGCGATTCTTGTTATCCACCTCCTCATTGAGGGCTTCAAACAGCCTATCCAGCGACCAAGTCTGAACATCTTCGGCGTGATCGGGAGCTCCGAAAGAGCCGCCGAAATAGGGTGCGATTGCTAGAATATCGGCATGATCAGCCACTCCTGGCACCGAAAGGATGGTCTCGCTGGTCCAGGGATTTTCGAACTGAGCCGCATACACCCCGAGGATGCGAGAAGCTTGCGCAGCAAAGACGCGCTCCCAGATTTTGATGATTTCCGTTGTGCGGGTCGCATAGAAGCGCAACTGGGCTTCGAAAGGGTTGGACGAGAGTCCCTCAGTCAAGCCTCGCTCCTGCGCATAGGCAGCCTGGGAAAAGATTGAATTCCACACCTCGTTTGAGTACTCTAGGTAGACAGGAAGAGCAGGGTCCAGATGCTCCAGAGTCTGCGTCGCAAACCGCTCAATATAGTCGTCATCGGCCATATGTGGAACGTTGAACCACGGAGGCACGCCTGAGCGGTTCGCCAGCTCGATCATCGTCTCCAGCGCGACTCCCTGGTGAGATCGGCCAAAGCTACCCTGGCGGACACGCTCCGACCAGGCTTTAACCGGTGAGTCGTTCGTCGCCATCCAGTCCATGAATCTCAAAACGGAAAAGCCTTTCAAGCGGCTCAGGAAGTCTCCCCGGAAGGTGTCCGCAGTGGCGGCTTCGCTTTCGACAAGTCGGATATTGCGGATTGGATCATCGGCGGCCGTATGGATGAGCCTGATGGTGAAGGCGTCATTTTTGCGCAGGTTGCGGACGTGGTCGACGCCGGGTCGGCGCTCTACGAGCTCGGCGCCTCCGATATAGGCAATATGGCCACGGCCGTCGTAGTGCAGCGACAGGGTCGGCGAGAGGTGCTTCCGATGCGAACTGTAGATCAGGAAGCTATCGACAAAGGATCCGTCCGGTATTCTGGTCGGATAGCCGTCCTCGGTCAGGGGGGGAAGGGGCTCATCCCAGGTGAATGGAGCACCTTGCACCTGAACACGCCATGGAGCTGCATTATGTGCGAGGTTGGTGAAGGGGGTCTCGCTGGCCCAGTAGCTTGTTCCGCTCAAATTCAACCCCAAGGGGACGCTGCCTGATGCCTGTCGGCGCGCTGTCATTGCCAGCGCAGAGCGTTCCAACACCCCGGCGGCAATCAGGCCCAACGCATCTCGACGAGTAAGCAAGGTGCTCTCCCTTCAGTGCTCATTCAGGCTGCGATTTACGTGTTGGGCAAGAATACCAAAGGGAGGGGAAGCTACTCCTATTGGACATGGTGCGGAGTTGTCGCCCGCGCGTGTAGCTTCGGGATCTGGCATTGGCGGTCACAGGGGACGATATGCCGGAGTACATCAAGGCACTCATCTACGTCATTGCCGTTGCGGTGCCAGCATTATTGCTGGCGAACCGGCTGGCGTCACCTCTGATAGCTTCCCGGGAGCTTTGGCTCTGGCAGGGCAGTTGGCTTGCTGCCACAGTTTTCGCCTTCCTCTCACGTGACTTCATGGTCTTCATCGTGCTGATGTCGCTGTTGAGCGTTTTTATTCATCTCCGTTCCAAGGAACCTGCGGCCCTCTACATCGTCTTGCTTTTCTCCGCCCCGTGCCTTGCTGTCGGAATAGGAATTCCCGGGGTCTTCAATCGAGTGCTGGATCTCAACCTGCCGAGGCTTCTCAGCCTGAGTCTTCTTTTACCAGTCGCCATAGGGTTATGGTCGGAACCGAGCAATCGCAGTCTGCGGGGCGTGGACTTGCCCGCGATCGGATTTTGGGCCTTGCTCACGGCGCTCGCTGCGCGACAGGATGATATCGCATCTGTACTGCGCCTCCTGCCGGGCTACTTTCTTGATATCCTGCTTCCCTATTTCGTTTTCAGCCGGATCGTGCGCACGAGGCAGCACCTGGATCGGGTCCTTACCGCAATCGTCGTTGCTGCCCTCCCTTTGGCTGCGATCGGCATGTTCGAGTTCTGGCGCTCCTGGCGAGTGTATTATGTGGTGGTCCTCGAGTGGGACATTGACCTGATCACGCCCTACCTGTTCAGGGACGGCTTACTGCGCGCGGCCGTCACGGCGATCGAGCCGATCGCCTTTGGCTTCCTGTGCATGGTGGCGGCCGCATCAGCCATCTCCATTACGGATCGAAGAATTTCATCCCGCTGGCGCAGCCTGACAGTATTGCTTCTTCTGGGCGGTCTGGGAGCCAGTATATCTCGCGGTCCCTGGCTTGGGTTCGCGTTGTTCGTACTCGTGGTACTTCTTAGCGACAGCCGCGCACGGCGTACCGGCATGCTTGCCATAACCGGCCTCCTCTTGGCGATTTACCTGCTGCCGATGCAGGTCTTCGAGCGGCTCTTCAACCTATTGCCCTTTGTCGGGTCTGCGGATCGGGGAAGTGAAACGTATCGCGAGAGGCTGTTTGAACAGTCCCTGCTTGTCATTCAACGCCAACCACTGCTCGGGTCCAAGGACTTCATTGCTGCCCCCGAGCTGCAAGTTCTCGTGCAAGGGCAAGGAATTATCGACATCGTCAACAGCTACCTACAGGTGGTGCTGGAGTTTGGGCTGTTCGGACTCGCGCTTTTCGTCTCCGTGTTCGCAGTTCTTGGCGGTCAACTGGCCGTTCGTTGGCTTCGGCGCAAGGATGAAGCAGCCTATTACCAGGGGCTCCTGGGCCTAATCGTTGCGATCGTGTTCACGATCGCTACGACCAGCAGTGTATCCTTTATCGCCCAGATCTACTGGGTCAGTGCCGGAATGATTGCGGGCCTGCTGCGTCGCCCGGAGGTCCTCAACCCGGCGCCCGATGCCGAGCGTGTCGGCCGCGACGCACCCGCGCTTCAAGGGATACGGGTTCTTGGTCGTGGGATATGACACGCGACATAGAAGTGGAGGTCTGTTCATGCGAGGCGATGCCCATAAACACCCGCGCTACGCTTCTAAGGCAATAGTGCTGGTCTGTATTCTCGTCTGTGGCAGTGGAGCCCTTGCGGGAGAAGAAGACGTGAGTGCGAAAGTGATGTTCAGCGGCCATAGTCTGCTGGACAATCCGCTTCCGGACTGGGTGGAACGAATCGTCCGCAGCAAGGACGGTTCCCTTAAGTGGGAGGAGCAGATCGTCATCGGCTCTCCCGTGCGTGTTCGCACCTGGGGGGACGGCGGCTGGTCGGGATATCGCAAAGGCAAGAACAGAGGAGGTGACGATCGCGACATCGCGAAGGAACTGCGTCAGCCACAGGATGGCGAGCCCTACGATGCCCTGGTCCTGGCGGAAAGCCACTCGGTGTTAGGTGCCATCATCTGGGAGGACGCGGTCGGATACCTCCGTCATTTCCACGACCGGTTCACCGAGGGAAATCCCGCGGGGCGGACCTTCTACTACCATGCCTGGCTCGATATCGATAAGACAGCACCCACAGCTTGGCTCGAGCATGAGAAGAATTCCGAGACCGTCTGGCAATGCATTGTCGATCGGGTCAACCTGTCACTGAGCGACGAGGAACGGCCGGCAACCCTCCAGGTAATGCCTGCGGGGGAGGCGCTTACGGAGCTTGTTCGCCGGATCCTGTCCGGTGATATACCGGAGCTTCCCGGCTCCCCGAGACAGCAGCTTGATCGAGTGTTTTCCGACGATGTCCACATGACCGAGCTTGGCGCTTACTATCTGGCAGCCCTCCACTATGCCGTTCTTTTTGGGGAAACTCCCGAGGGAGCCGCAGCGCCGTCACATGTTTCGCCAAAGCTCGCATTGGCGCTGCAAAGGCTGGCCTGGTTCGTTGCTCGACGGCATCGGGACGAAAGTCGCTCCCATAAGGCAGACATGTCCATGTGTCGAACAGAAATCGCCGAGAAAGCGTGCGCGAGCTATTGGACCTTGAAGGGCGAGCCAGCGGAAATCGGCAACTGTCGTTCCTTCTTCTCAAGTAGCCTGAAGGAGCAGGGTGGCAACCCCTTCATATGGCCCGTCGAGTGACAGCTCTGCGTCACTCATTTGTATTCGATGAGGATGGGCTTCCCCCCCGCCATTCGGCGACTAAGGAAGTTTAACGCGCCTTGAGCTTCCGCAAATTTTCCGAGCAGACTGTACAGCGCTCGCGCCCAGCTTTTCTGGCGCCGCTTGAGCCGAATGAGCTGTAGCGGGTAGACGAATCCAATCGCTGCAATCCCAGGATGGATGAAGATCGTCGCCGTGGCTGTTGCGGGAAGCAGCATCGACCAAAAGAAGGCCCTGATGAGATTGCGTCCCCAGATCGTATGCTGGCTGGTTCGGTGGATCAGGTACACCTGCATGTAAGCATGACCGGCACGGGCAGTTCGCCGCCACCACTGGCGGAGTGTCAGCAGGTTGGCGTCATGCAGCGACATCTCTTCGCTCAGTCTCCAAATGCGAAGGCCGAGTGCTCGCAACCTGACGCACATTTCCGGTTCCTCTCCGGCAATAAGGTGTTCGCGATAGCCGCCCGCCATCCTAAGGGCATCCACCCTTGCCAGAATGTCTCCGCCACATTCGCAAACCTCTCCCGCCGCGCCATCCCATTCATCATCGCAGAGCGCGTTGAAGGTAGATCGCTCAGGATAGAGTTCCCTGCGACGACCGAAGACGATGGCAATTTGCTGATTGCGTTCGAGGAAGCCGGTACCGGTTAGAATCCAGTTCGTCTGCAGGAGGCAGTCGCCGTCCAGAAACTGGACGAAGCTAAGTCCGCGATAACTCTCAAGAAGATAAGCGAGCCCAGCGTTTCGAGCACGGGCAGCGGTGAAAGGTGGCCAAGGATCGAGGCTTACGACGGCGAAGCCCTGGGCACGTGCAATTGCTGTACTGTCATCGCTGGAGCCAGAATCGACGTAGACAGCCCTGCTACGAAACTGCTGGACAGACCGCAGGCACTGAAGCAGGCGGGGGCCTTCGTTGCGGCCGATTACCACTACTCCGACGTTATCCCGTCCGCCCATGGCCATCACCTGACTTATTACCTGCCGACATTTCCTTGCTGCGAACGCCTGTGACGAAGCCTTGCCACATTAGAGTATAAAATGACGGCGAATCGGGCGGACGATCACATGATTCTGGCGTGTCTAATTGGCCTCGGCACCGGCTTGCTGTTCAAACCCTTGACGCTCGTTCCGATCGTTGTCGGCTATTGCGCGATCTCCTTGACGCTACCTCTTCTTGACGCGAACCTGGGTGCACCGTTGCTCGGAACGCTGCTGATCAAACTGGTCCTGCTCAATCTCGGCTACTTGGCCGGTGCCTTCCTTGGTCGCATTCTTCCAAGAGGATAGCCGTTCTGGCCAATCTCGACCAAGTGTGGGCCGGGGGAAAGCTAGCCAATGGTGGTAGCGGGAATTGCCGGCCTCCCCTAACTGGTAGCTGCCCGATACCTCGACATCTCGTCATGATAATCATTGTGCGTCCGGCATAGAATGGGTGGGGTGGCCCGACATGCAGATCGGCTATTTCACAAACCAATATCCCACGGTGAGCCACACGTTCATCCGCCGCGAGATCCAAGCGTTGGAGCAACGTGGCCATGTCGTCCAGCGTCTTGCGGTACGCCCCTCAAGAACCACGGTCATCGATCCGGATGACATCGCTGAGGCAAATCTCACTCACTATATCCTTGATCTGCGTGCCCTTGTTCTCCTTGGCTGCGTCGCAAGGATATTCTTCCGGGCGCCTCTCCGCTCGATGCGGGCATTGATGCTCATGGTCAATCTGGCCACTCGCAACGGGAACAGCTACGCGCGCCACATGGCGTATCTGTTGGAAGGGATGGTCCTCGCCTCCTGGTGTCGTCGCTACGCGCTGGAACACCTGCATGTCCACTTCGGCACGAATCCAGCGGCCGTGGCGCTCGTAGCCCATGCCATCACAGAAGTCCCCTTCAGTATGACCGTCCATGGCCCCGAGGAATTCGATCGTCCCGAGGCATTGAGCCTGTCGGACAAGATTGCTGCGGCGGCATTTGTTGTCGCCGTTTCTTCCTATGGCCGGAGCCAGCTGCTGCGTTGGGTGCCGATGGACTGCTGGAAGAAGATCCATGTCGTGCGTTGCGGGGTAGGTGATGACTATCTCAATGCCGCTTCGACCGTTCAAGGAGAAAATCGGCGTCTGGTCACTGTTGGGCGGCTATCGGAGCAGAAGGGGCATTTCATCCTGCTCGATGCCGCAGCAAAATTGCGCGCCCAAGGGATTCCGTTTCACTTTACCATCGTAGGGGAGGGACCCCTTCGTCGCGATATAGAGCGGCGGATCAACCAGCTTGGTCTCGATGACTGCATCGAGCTTTTGGGAGCAGCAACTCAGGATCAGGTGAAGGAGCAACTGCTAAGGGCACGCGCGCTGGTGCTGCCGAGCCTGGCGGAAGGCCTGCCGGTGGTTCTAATGGAGAGTATGGCTCTGGGACGGCCTGTTCTGGCGACCTTCATTGCCGGCATACCGGAACTGGTGACGCCGGATGTCGGTTGGCTCGTCCCTGCGGGAGATGTGAAGTCCCTGGCTCGGGCGCTGCGCCATATCCTGACCTTGGATCCGCATGCTCTGATGGTGTGCGGCGAGGCAGCACGTCATCGCATTCGAGAGCGTCACGATGTGCGCGAAGCGGCTCACTTGCTGGAGCGTTTGATCACCGCCCACCGGGCCCAGCCTGCGTCGATCGAGAGGGGCAAGGATGCCCGGGACCTGGCAGGTCGAAAATGGAACGTCACGCTGTGGCGCACAAAGTCCTTGAAAAGGTGAGGCGGGTCAACTGTTTGGCCTCTTCGAGTCAGAACAAGGCGAAGATGCCACAGGGTCTGTCCTGCGGCCCATGCAAGATCGGAAAGTGCCATGTAGCCGCGACCGTAATGCTTCACGAAGAAGCGCTGGCGCGATCGGAACCAATAGGGAGGACGGCGGCTCGGAAGCATCTTCCTGGTGACGCCGGTGGATTGGCCGACCAGATGCACGATATGGCTATCGGGAACATGCCAACATTCCCAGCCATTCCGCGCAGCGCGAAGGCATAGGTCGACCTCTTCGAAGTAGAGAAAATAATCAGGATCAAAGCCGCCGGTGTCCTCCAACAACTCCATTTTCGCAAGCAGAGCGGCGCCGGACACCCAATCCACCCTAGCCGGCAAGTCCGGTAGCTTGGGAGCAATCCTCCACATGGACAATAACCGGGAGAGCAGACCAATCCTGGCTTCACTTTCCAACTCCCCCAAGACTGTCGGGAAGCGGAATGCGCAGGCCTGGGGAGTTCCATCTGGATCCTCCAGATGAGCTCCAACAATCCCCGCTCTAGGATGGATGTTCAGAAAGTCGAGGAGCGCTTGCAGCGCGCCCGGCCGCACGAGCGTGTCCGGGTTGAGGAACAGTACGTAGCGTGGTCGTCCGAAGCGCCCGATGGCCGCTTCGAGTGCGCAATTGTTCGATGCCGAAAAGCCACGGTTGTCTTGAAGAGGCAACATTAGCACCGCTTCTGCCCAGCTGTTTTGGGAGATCGCTTTCTCGAGCGTGGGCACCGAGTCATCTCCCGAAGCCGCGTCAGCGACCACGACATAGGTTTCAGACGGCAGCGTGCCCGCAAACAATGATGTCAAGCAATCAACCGCAAGTGCGCCGGTCCGATAGTTGACGATAACGATGATCAGTCGTGCGCTCATAGCCCATGCCTGCGCGCCCTGTTAAGTACAACCTGAAGCCTCTGATCCGAAGGGAAAAATGTACGGCATATATCGAAATCGCTGCGCGTGGTGAAGTTGCTCGCGAGTACCAGCACCGTCGAATCGGCGCGGCTGACCAACTGCACCGCCTTGTCGCTACGCAGGAGTGGCGGCAGGTCGAGAATAATGATGTTTGGCGAGATTGCCTGTTTCAGGAGCTCGATGCTGTCAGCCAGTTCCGCATGCCCGGTAATCCCGATTTCACCGGGGCGCGGCCTCACGAGGTTGAAACGGACACCTGCAGCGTCGACGATGAGATGTTCGCCGCGATCGGAGCCGCCTTTGGCGGGGGGACTCAGATTGAGGAGGTTCGTCGTGGAGGATGTCTTATCACCGGTGTCGATCAGCGCGATGACGCCGGCGGCCAGACGGGCAAAACTAAACGCCAAGTTCAACGCTGTCACCGAGGACCCCGTCTTCGGCGTTGGTGCCGTAACCGCAAGGACGTGCGCGGCGGGCCCGAGTTGGTGGTTTACAATCTGATTGCGCAATACGTCGTAGGCGCGTGTGACACGGTGATCCGGGCAGAAGGCAATGACCCGGCGTTGCTGCAGATAGGTCGCTGACAGCGGATGGACATGGGTAGGCGACAGAGGAAAACAGAGTGCGTGTTCGCTTACATCTGCGCAAGATGCTGATTGTGTTGCGTCAGTCAGCTGAGGCCCCCCAAGACGATCTGCGATACGACCGCGTGGACGGATACTATTGTGCAGCTTCATCTTGCTTACCCCCGTTGACATTACCTGCGGCCACCGGGCCGATTGTTCGAGGCTGGTTCTCGGCCGGATTCCTCGTTACCGGGAAAGAGCCTTGCCCGGACGGGTTGGCTTCCAGTCCGGCACCAGCACCAGCGTCTGGCCCTCTAGTGCTTCATTCAAATCGAAGGTTCCGCGAACCCGCTGATCCAATAAGTCGGAGGCAACCAAAGTCCCGGTCCCAATCGCTGCCGAAGCCAGCAAGACGCCGGCGAGCAATAGTAGCCTGCGTGGCCCAGACGGATTTTTTGGCACGGTAGGACGCTCGAGTATGTCCACCTGAAATGCGATGTTCTTCAACTCCAGTCGCTCGCCCATCAAGGCAGTCGAAAGCCGACCTTTCATCTCGTCCAGGCTACGCTGAAGTGACTGCCGGTCCGCCTCGATGATTGCAAGCTTGCCTTCAGCTTCGGTTGCTAATGCGATGGAGTTCTTCAGCTGTGCGATCCTTGTCAGGAGGTCAGCTCGTCGGGAAGTAGATGCCTCATGGCGCGGTCGCGCCTGGTTGAGGCGCTCCGCTATCAGTGCGAGGTCGGGAGGCAGCATACCTACTGCCGGTGCTGCCGCAGTGGAAGCCGTATCATAAGCCCTTTTCATCTCCGCCGCCCTCTGCTTCAGAAGGCGAAGTTGCGGATGCTCGTCGGTGTAAAGCAGGTGCGCCTCGGCAATCTCGGCATCGATCGCTGCGATCTGATCTTTCAAACGAGCCCGGGGACTTGTCGCGTCAAGCCCCGCACGGAGCTGAGCGTCGAGAAGCTTGATCTCCTCCTGACTCGCCGCCAGCGTTTGCTGTACGGTCAAAAGCTCGTCTTCCCTGCCCTGCAGTTCAATAAGCATCGTCGGAAGGCGATCAGGCTGCGCATCCTGGTTCTCCAGCCCGAGACGCGACCATTCTTCCTCCTTGAGCTTCAGGCGGGCGGATAGATCTTCCACCTCTCTTTGCAGGAACTTGGTCGTCTCGGATGCCTGTGAGGTCCTGATGCGCCGATTTTCCTCGATCACCATGTGGATGAGCGCGTCGGCGACGGCAGCCGACGTGCTGGCGCTGGTGTGTTTGAAGCCGAGGAGCACGGTAGCACTTGCCAATCCGTCTGAGCCTTCGGAAAGGTTCGTCTGCAGGGTTATGTTGCTTCGAACCATCGTGGCAATCGCTGCTTCCGACACCGTTCCAGGCAGATCAGGGTACAGATTGAATCGATCTGCCAAGGAGACGAGATTGTCTCGAGACAGTACCCGTTGATCGATGAACCGAAGCCTGTCGTTCGCGACAGTCGGTGAGACCAGGGACGAGGATATCTGCTGGAAGTCGATGATAAGCAGCCCTTCGCTGTAGAAAGGGCGCTCGAAATTGAGGGCCAAGTAGGTCCCGCCGACCAAAGTGAGAAGGCCCGGCAAAAGCGCGACGAGCGGTCGGCGAAGAAAGAGCAGGAGGTAATAGATGGCGTTTCGCCAGATCAATTCGACCATCACTGCGTCTCCGGCACTGCAGAAGTGGAGGCACGCCCGATGGCCGTACTGGCCGAGGCGGCCAAGTTCGGCGTTGCCGCGGTAGACTGCGGGTGCTCCGCATATCGCACGCGGACGAGATCACCCGGCTGAAGGACTGAAGTTTCAGCCGCTTCCAACTCGGAGGCTATACCGTCGCGCATGCGGATTATAACGTAGCCGATGGTCCGCTCGCTCCGGTCCTGTGCCGCACTGGCGCTTGCTCCATAAATGGACATGATCCTTTTGCTGTCCGACAGACGTTCAGTAGTCTCGTCATAGGCCCGCCGCGCCGCCTGCAGATCGGTCAGAAGTTGTGTCTGGCGCTCCTGCCGGGCGGCCTGATACCGCGCTGTTTCAGCATTTGCGGCTCTTTCGGTGGCCACCATTTCCGTTGTGAGTGCACTGATCCGTCCCTCGAGTTCGGCAATCTCGGCTTCGTGACGGTTGCGTTGCGAACTCTCCGCTCCCCCGCGCGCGATAAGGTTCGAGACGCTTTTCAGTCGATCTCGGGCGAGTTCGATCCGGCGTGTCACCGTTTCCACCTGCTCCTCAAGCGCCTGCATGTTTCGGTCATTCAGTTGCTTGGCCTGCCGCTGTGCATCTTCCAAGGTTGCAACCGTCAATGCCCGCGCCTCCATGAGTGCCTGCTCCTGAACCAGCAAGGGGTCCTGCGAGGCATTGCTGTCGTCGAGGATGGAGCTTCGGCCTGCAATCTCGCCCTCCAGCCGCAAGATGCGCGCAGACAATTCGCGGAGACGCTGCTTGCCGTCATCAACTTGCCTAGCGACAATGACGGACCTGTCCTGGTCGGCAGGAAGCACGGCCGCGCGATATATGCCGCCCGCGACGGCAATGGCATGCAAGACTGTCATGTTCGATCTGTAAGGGAAGGCGCCTGGTTCGGTAACTTCGCCGACGACATAGATCACCGCATCGCGTCCGGGACGCAGCATAAGCGTCAGGTCTGCCTGCCTGAATAAAGGCCTCAGCCGCTCACGCAGAGTCTGTTCGAGCTCAAGCAGAGTCTGTCCCTGGGCAAGGACGTGACCTGCAAGAGGCAGTGATATTCCTCCATCTGGCCCGACGACGACATCCCGTCGCAGATCCTGGGACTGCGCCATCCAAACCTGAACAGTATCACCGGGTTGTAGCGTGTAGGATGCTTGCCCCACTGCCGGCGAAGGCGGGAGCATTCCGGCAAGCAAAGCTATCGCCAGGGGCGGCCATGTGACCTTTCCCAACATCGCGGATCCCTCAACCCATTACGATCAACCATACTAGGGCTCGGTTGCACACATTGAGAACCAAGCTCAAAGCGGTAATCCCACTTTGCCTATCGTATGACGCTGAGGGGAGTTGGCCCCCGGAAGTGGTACGTGCGCCGCTGATGGTCATATTGGCGGGGTCCGAAGTCCAGCCTAGCCTCGTGGCATCATCTTGAGGCATGCTGCATGAGCACGATTGGGTGGATGGTCACAACAGCGGCGGCAATCGCCATTACGGTTGCGTTGCCTGGAGCGGGAGAGCCGCTTGCAGCAGCTCCGGCGGCGGGTGCCGCGGAAGCAAAGCCGCCAGCGACGATGTTCTTGCTGATATCCGGGCACAGCCTCACCGATCATCGCCTAGCGCGCTCGCTTGAGGCGCTCCTGTCAGAACGGGGGGCCCGTATCCTATGGGATCTTCATGCCGTGGAGGGTTCCTCGATACGGCAGCGTTTGGCGAAGCACCTTAAAGATGGCAACGGCGTTCCGGACCATACTCGTTCCTCGAACACCCACGACGGGGATAGTGATGTTTCGGATGTACTGATCGTGACCGAGCAACACCGAATCCTGGATGCGCTTGCTTGGGAGGGCACCTCGTCTTCGCTTCGGCGCCTGCAGGAATGGTTCGCCACGCAGCGTCCAGATGGAAAGAGCTTCTTCCTGACGCCCTGGATAAGTCGCGCCGATCTGGACGACACTGACGCATGGGTCCGCTACGAGAGGGCAGCCCACATCATTTGGGACCACGTGATCGCCCGGGTGAACGAAAGGCTGCGCCAACAAGGCCAAAACCGAGAAATCCAAGTTATACCGGCGGCACTTGGGCTTGCCTTCGCTGTGGAAGCCCTTCGGTCGGGTGAGGAGCTTGAAGGGTTCGATGGCCATAATCGGAATGAAAGAGTGGAGGCCCTCTTTGACGATCAGGTTCACCTGTCGCCGCTCGGCGTATTCTACCTCTCGGTCCTCACTGCCATGGTTCTGACCGACACCAAATGGCATAGTGACATTTCAGAAACGGCCGCAGGTTCCGGTTTAGACGAGCGACAGGCTCGTCAGCTCGTTCGCCTGGCCGAGCAGTTCCTGGAAAGATATGGGGCGCGCCCGGCGGTCGTACCTGATCCGACTTTGACGACGCGCTTTTCTTTCATCCTCCAATACCTCCATTACACTGATCGTGCCTATGGCTGGTCAGGAACGAACCAGATGATGCGGCCTGTGCGGAAGCTCGTTCGGTTTGTGCGGCTGGGATGGCGTTTCCGCAATGGCTTCACTGATCCCTGATCTGCTTGCCGACGTGAGGCATCTCTCGTTGGCGTTCGGCCGGACGCGAGGAAAACGTACCGCAAACTAGGTAGGGAAATCACCGTTTAGGGTAGCGGTTCGGTCGGCGCAGATGTGTGATGATTGTCTTCAGATCTTCCTGCGGGGGCTACGGGGACGGGGGTATCGACTTGCTTTACTGGCGGCCACTCCACCACCATGTGCACAAGGTATTCCGGCGTCCTCAGCGCAGCTTGCAAGCGTTGGCGACAGAGCGCTGGATGATCTCGCCGGCGACGACGCGATACATTGCACCTGCCTATTTCCTTCCCGGCCAGATGGAACGCATTCGTGGCACCGAGTTCGGTCCTCCGGAAGAGATTATCCGTGGCTTGGCCGGCGGATATACGAGCGAACAATCCGCGACCTGGGGCCTTCGTCTGACTGACGTGGATCTTCTGGATGGCACCCTTTACACATCGAAGGGAGCAGCCCTCCTGAGGTCGAGAGCTTCATCCATTCCATTATATACGCGTCCATCAGCGGCGATAGGACGAGCGACAATCACAGAAAGCTGGATGGGCAACCGATGGTTCGGCATGTGGCTGCTGGACGACTGCTTGAGAGGATTGTTACCCGAGGGAGACGGGTCGGTAGTGCGCACGCGTGCCCGGCCAACGGATCATCAGCGCGACTATGAACACAGACTGCGCATCTCCGCCACTCCGGTAGACGGTACACATTTCGACGAACTCTTCGCCTTCGACGATGAAGGACATAACGACGGCAAGCGTGACCGTGCGGAGAGAATGCGACGTCTGCTCGTGGGGCCCTTGTCGGTATCACGTCATGCCGGTGTCTTCCTCCTTCGTGGCAAGAGCGGCGAGCGCCGTTTTCTCCTCAATGAACATGAGATTGCCGAAAAGCTCAGCGTCGAACGTGGATTTCGGGTCATAGATCCGACGACTTCCCCGTTGTCGACTTTAATCGAGGCATGTGCGGGCGCACGAGTGGTCGCGGGCGTGGAAGGAAGCCAACTAGCGCACGGAATGGTCGTTATGCCGCCCGACGCCAGCCTGCTCACCATTCAGCCGAGTGACCGCGTGGTTTCGGTCCTCAAAGTGTCGACTGACAGGCAAGGGCAGAGGTACGCCTTCGTCGTAGGTGACGGCGGCAGGGATGGGTTTAGAGTTCGCTGGGGCGAGGTTGCCGCCACATTGGATCTTTTGGAGGCGTGATGGGCGGACCGGCTTTCATTCCCCAACTCAAAATACCACGACTGCAGCGTCTGGCGGGCCGCCTTGACCTCGCCGGCCCGCCGCTGTTCCTGTTCATTGCTGATGTGCGGAGAGACTATCGGCGGCATGGATCGAGCATGAATGCCAGCTTCCTGGCCTTGTTCGCCTACCGGTTTGGGCGGTGGTGCGATCAGCGTCGACATCCAGCTACTCTGTGGCTGGCCCGGAAGCTTTACGGTCTGATTAATACCCCGATCGCGCTTGTCACACGGATATGGATTCCACCAACTGTGGTTG
Organism: Pseudorhizobium banfieldiae; assembly: GCF_000967425.1. Taxonomy (NCBI): domain Bacteria; kingdom Pseudomonadati; phylum Pseudomonadota; class Alphaproteobacteria; order Hyphomicrobiales; family Rhizobiaceae; genus Pseudorhizobium; species Pseudorhizobium banfieldiae. The sequence goes on along the minus strand of NZ_FO082820.1, from coordinate 3,269,196 downwards.
TGGGCGAAGGTTTCCACATCATCCACGCGGAGGGCTCATTGTCGATCCATCCCCACACGATTATCGGCAAGCGCTGCGGCATCATGCACAACGTCACGATTGGGACGAACATGAGAGGAGGGCCTCCGATCATCGGAGACGATGTCTTCATCGGTGTAAACGCGACGGTTCTGGGAGAGATCAAGATCGGGGATCGTGTACGGATTGCGGCGAACACGGCAGTAATGACGGACGTACCCTCGGATAGTGTTGCTTACGGGTCACCTGCGCGGATCGTCCCCAGGCTCTGTGCCTTCGAGGTCCAAACGGCAACCACCGAAAGGGCCCGGCAATGAGTGCGTTGGCGACGAGCTTCTACGATCTCCTGGCGGACAATGTTGCCGATGCCATTGATCGCGTCGCAATCGTGGAGGACGGAGTCGAGTCCACCTATGGCGAGTTGTCGGAAGTCACGGATCGTCTTGCCGACCATCTTTACGAAGCAGGCGTGTCGCGTGGAGACCGCGTTATAATCCAACTCCGGAAAAGCATAGCGGAAGTCGCGGCGATGTTCGCCGTAGCGAAACTGGGAGCGGCGATCGTGAACGTCAATTCCCAATGCACTGCGGAGCAGGTGGCCTACATTGCGAATGATAGCGGCGCGTCCTGCATCATCCTAGATCCCCGGGCAGCAACCGCTCTTTCGACGCGGGGCCTACCGACCTCGGTGACTCGGGTTCTTGTTAACGGCACGCCTCCCGTTGACGCACGGTTCACGGACTGCAGATCGAATTGTGGCTCTCGATCGCCCAACGTCGCTCGGCGAATGAGCACCGATTTGGCTATGATCATCTATACCTCGGGTTCGACCGGCATGCCGAAAGGTGTCATGCTGAGCAACAACAACATTCTCGCCGGTGCTCGCTCTGTCGCCCGCTACCTGGGACTGACGCAGGACGACCGCCTACTCAGTGTGCTTCCGTACAGTTTCGACTATGGTCTCAACCAGTTGACGACGATGATGTTGCTTGGTGGGACTGTGGTTCATCAACCGGTCCCCTTGGCGGCCGAGGTCATCAACACCATGGAGCGCGAACGAGTGTCGGGCGTGGCCGCGGTGCCGCCGCTCTGGGGGCAAATCGTGCGCGCTCTCACGGCGTCGCCACGGAGCTTTCCTTGCCTTCGACGTGTGACCAACTCAGGGGGATCTATGGCCCCCAACATCCTGGCGAAGATGCCCCTGGTCTTTCCAGGAGTCGATATCTTTCTCATGTACGGCTTAACTGAAGCCTTTCGCTCGACCTATCTGCAGCCGCACAAATTCGCGCTGAAGAGGGGCAGCATCGGACAAGCCGTTCCCGATGCGGAGGTCTTTGTCATCAAGCATGGAGTTGGTCTAGCTGGCCCTAACGAGGAGGGTGAACTGGTGCATCGGGGGCCTCTGGTAAGCCTCGGTTACTGGGGCAGACCTGAGCTGAGCGCAGAAAAAATTCGTCCCTGTGCCGAGCTGGTCGACCGGATAGGGCTGGAGCCGGTGGTATACAGCGGAGACACCGTCCGGATCGACGCAGATGGCGACCTATGGTTCGTCGGCCGCGCCGATATGATGATCAAGACGAATGGATTCAGGGTCAGCCCGGAGGAGGTCGAGGATCACATATATCGGAGCGAGTTGGTGTCGGAAGCAGTCGCCTTCGGCGTCGATGACGAAGACCTGGGGCAGGCGATTCATCTCGCCGTCACGCCATCTCAAGACAGCTCCGGCGAAGACATGCTGTTGCACTACTGTCGCAAGTCGCTGCCGAGTTACATGATGCCGAGGCACTTCCATTTTTGGCCTCAGCCCATGCCACGGACCGCAAGTGGCAAGCTTGATCGTCCTGCCGTAGTAAGCGAGTGCAGGCAACGGTTCGCCTTAACAGATGCGGTCGCACCTATTCCGCGAGCACCACTCAATGAGGGAGCATTGTCATGAAGCTGAACGAAGACACCCTGCTGAGCTACCTGCATGAGACGCTGTCGGTCTCGGATGTTCGGGTCGAAAGCACCCTGTTTTCCTCGGGGCTCCTGGATTCAGTCTCCATGGTGAACCTGCTCACGTTCATTGAGCAGGCCGGCGGAATGGTGATCCGCGCTGAAGACGTGACGCTGCAAAACTTCGACACCCCCGCGCGAATCCTGCGTTTTGTCGAGGCAGCGGCCTGATGGAACAGCCGGCGACGCTTGACTGGTGGCTGGAGAGGGCGGCCGCGGAATTTGGGACCCCATGTTATGTCTACTTCATGCCTCAGATCAGGAAACGAGGCCGGCATCTACGCGAGGCTTTCGCGCAGCAGTTCACCATCAGCTTTGCTGTAAAGAGCAATCCAAACGGTGTCCTCTTGGACCGGCTCCGCGATGTCGTCGATTATCTCGATATCTCCTCCGCAGGGGAATTCCGACGGGCTCTTGCCGCGGGGTGGCTGCCGGAGCGGATGAGTTTCACGGGTCCGGGCAAGACGCAGGCGGAGCTCCTGGAAGTCATTTCCGGCGCTCTTGGTGAGCTTGTCATCGAATCGACGAGAGAAGCAATCGAAGCCAACAGGATCGCAGCACGATTGAAGCGGCGGCAGAAGGTGCTGATAAGGCTATCGCCGACGTCGATTCCAAAGGGTTTTGGCGATCAGATGGGTGGTCGACCCTCGCCTTTCGGTATCGATGTCGAAGATTGCGATGAAGCCATACTGGCCATTGGCAAGCTTGAGTGGCTCGATGTCACAGGTTTCCACATCTACGCCGGTACACAGGGCCTCAAGGCGGATGCGGCGGTGGAGAATTACGCAAGCTTCCTGGATATCTTCAAGACAGTCTGCAGGCGTCATGGCATCGTGCCGGACAAGCTTATCTTCGGTTCCGGCCTGGGCGTACCCTACCATCCTTCCGACGTGGCGATCGAACTCGAGCGCGTCGGGACACAAACGGTGGCGCTATTTGAGACCCTGAGGGGCGAGCGCCGCTTCCGTGAGACTAAGCTGATACTCGAAACAGGCCGCTACCTAGTCGCCGAGGCCGGTTATTTCCTCACCCGCGTCGTCTCCACCAAGCTATCGCGCGGTACGTGTTTTGCCGTCTGCGACGGGGGGATGAACCATAATCTGCCAGCAAGCGGCCACTTTGGTATGGCGTTGCACCGCAACTACCGCATGCACAAGGTTGGTGGTGGAGGGCCGGTCGAGCGGGTCAACCTGGTCGGTCCGCTATGCACGTCGATCGATCGTTTGGGGTGCGACGTTGACCTTCCCCGGCTCAACGTCGGCGACATCGTCGCTCTACACAACAGTGGTGCATACGGTCCCACCGCAAGTCCCGTCAACTTTATCAGCCATGAGCCGCCGCTAGAAATCCTGGTAGATGAGACTGGGATGGTTGATGTCAGTGACGGGGCCCGGGCCGCCTAGTAAGCCGCACGATAGTCGTGAAGCTGAAAGACCGTGCGACATACGATCTTGAGATCGAGCATCATTGACCAGTTGTTGATATACCACAGATCAAGTGCGACGCGCTCCTCCATCTTCTGCAGGTTAGGCGTCTCTCCGCGACAGTTGTTCACCTGGGCCCAACCGGTCAGTCCCGGCTTGACGTGCCGGCGAAAGATGTAGGGACCGATCTGGTCGTCGAAGAAATCGTCGTGAGCCACAGCATGCGGCCGGGGCCCTACCACCGACATCTCTCCTTTCAGGACGTTCCAGAACTGCGGAAGTTCGTCAATGCTTGTGGAGCGAATGAAGCTGCCGACACGAGTAACACGAGGATCTCCCCGCCTTGCCTGTCTGACCTCGACTCCATTTTCCTGCACACTCATGCTCCGAAATTTCACAATCTGAAACGGCCGCCCGCCGTAGCCTTTTCGTACCTGCCTGAAGAATACTGGGCCTGGGCTGTCTAGCTTCACGGCGAGCGCAACTAATGTAATCAGAGGCGCCAGCGAGATCAGAGCGATCACCGAAAAGGCGATGTCAAAGAGGCGTTTCACAATGCTTTCATATGTAGTGAACGGAGGGCGTTGCGTTTGAAAGCATGACAAGCCTCCGATCTTGTGCTTTGGGTGGGAGACGACGGCTCCGATGATGGCCTCGAAAGCTATACTGACCGGAAGTGTCGAGCGTTGCAGAAGCCGAAGATGGGCATCAAGTACCCCTATCTCGGCATCTCTCCAGAGGATGACGATCTCATCGAGATGAGGCTGAGGTTTGGTGGCCACGCGCGTAAGCTGATCCTCACCGATCGAGCCATCGTCTCTTATCCGCAGGACTTCAGCCACAGTCGTTCCTGTGCGTATGGCCTGATCCTGGAACTTCCAGACCGCGAAATCCTCACTGCAGATCAGCAGCAAGCGGCGTCGACCAAATGTTCCGTGCGAGACTGCTACTGGAAGAAACCAGCGCCAGAAGGAGCGAAGGCTGATCAAGCCTATGATCCACAGCGCCGTCGACACGATGATTGATCCACGTGACAACGAAGCTCCGAGCTTCAAGAAGAAGATCACGGTCAGCAAGAAACCGAGAGCGGCGGGTATAAAAACACATATCAGCCTGATCTGCCGGCGTTGTGAAAGGATCGCTTCCGGTCGATAGCCCTGCGCGCCGTGCATCGCCAGAACGAAGCCCATAGCCATCACGAGGCCGATGCCGATATAGCGGAAGGGGTCTGCATCAAGGTTGAAACTGAACTCCTCGTAGAGGACGAACCCTGCGGCGGTCGTGGCGAGCAGGAAAAGAAAATCGACACCTGCAACAATCCAACCAATGGCGTTGTACGCCAACCCCTCGAACGGACTTGTCTGTCCGTTCGCGCGGTAGATACGCCCGAGATGCGACTGCACGTCCCCAGCCATGATTGTTACCCCAACACCCTCCTCAAACTACACTTCCCAGGTGTGGTGGAACAGACGCTACCTTCTACACCTTCCGGCGGATGGCCTTATTGCGAAGTGAGAAGTTCAGCCAAACCTCGCTATGAATCTCTCGGATGCCGCTGACCGAGCTGGTGGCCTAGAGCGGGAAGTTACGGCGGCTGACAGCTGTGATGCTACTGAGAAAAGCCTCGCCTCCCTTCCGATTGACCTGCCTATGGATTTCAACTGGGGTGCCGATGGAGTGGGATATCGCAATAGTGGGTGCGGGAATGGGCGGAGCCGCATTTGGCTACGTGCTCTCATTAGCAGGCTACCGGGTGGTTTTTCTCGAAAAGGGATACGCAGACAGACAAGACGTTGATGACGATGATCCAGACGAATCCGATCCTGAAATCCGATTGGCGCAAACTCGCTGGCCCGATCGCCTCAGTGCACTCATTGACCATCGGCCGGTAAGGTTCTTCCCACCTCTTGGCTGTGGCAGTGGCGGCTCGACATTGCTCTATGCAGGCACCTTGGAACGATTCTCGCGGTCTAACTTCCTACCTGAATGTCAGCAACGGGGCGCAGGAGGATGGCCGTTCGATTACGATGTGCTTGAGCCCTATTATCGGCGAGTTGAGGAGATGTTCGGCGTCACCGGAACAGCAGATCCATTCCACGATGGACCTGCTGCTGCGTTGCAGGCGCCCGCACGCTTAGGAGAGCCGGACCGCGACGTCTTCAACCTCTTGATGAGGAACGGGTACAGGCCATACCGTATCCATAATGCGTCCTGTGACCCTCCAAGGCAAGGCATTGTCGGGCAGTTCGGTCGAGTCTCCCCCCTTGGGGCCAAACAAGTTTTCATCGAGCCTGCACTTGCGACTGGAAACGCAAATCTGATCGACCGTTGCACCGTTGTGCGCCTCGAGGCCGGCCAGGAACGCGTTCAAAGCTTGCTCTGCCGACGAAACGATGACGTCCTGACCGTCAAGGCGAAGATATTTGCCTTGGCAGGCGGCGCTTTGTCGACGCCACATCTTCTGTTGCGTTCAGCAAACAACGTCTGGCCTGATGGCCTTGCCAACTCTTCCGGAGTGGTCGGGTGCAACCTCATGTTCCACGTCTCCGATTTCGTAGCGGTATGGCCGCGTGGGAAAGGCGGCCAAGCCCAGCGCTCGATTGCATTACGGGATTTCTATGACGGGCCGGGGGAGCGGTTTGGCATCTTGCAGTCCACGGGGATTTCCGTCGGCCCGCGTCATGTTGCGCATTTTCTTAAGCAGAGGCTCGACATGGGATGGTGGCGATTGTTGCGGCCGATAAAGCCCATTTTCCACGCCCTCGCTCTCATCGGGGCTTGGTTGTTAGGCCGCGCTACGATTTTTGCGACGGTCCTCGAAGACTATCCGTCTACCGACAACCGGGTCAAGGTGCTCGCTGACGAGCCTGACACGGTTCACTTTCAATACACGATCGACACCGAACTGCGACAACGTGTCATGAGATTCCGAGCCTTGTACCGCCGTGCGTTTCGGCATCGTCGAACAGTTCTGCTCACGCGTGATGTCAATTTGAACTTCGGTCACGCATGCGGCACCTGTCGGTTAGGAGCGGATCGCTCACTCTCCGTCGTGGACAGCGAACATCGATCGCACGACCTTGAGAACCTCTACATCGTCGATGCCTCGTGCTTCGCATCGAGTGGCGGCGTAAACCCCAGCTTGACCATTGCTGCCATGAGCATTCGAGCCGGCGAGCTCTTGCGTGACCGTCTGGATGAAGCCAAAGGCCTGTCAACGGAAGGGTCCATCGGCCGCAACCCCATTTGAGCCTGGCCGCGCCTTAAGCCGGAGTTCATCGCTCCCGTACAGGCGATGGTTCAAGAGCTGAAACGGAAGCCTCGATCAGGTTTCTTCAGTCTTCCCGGCAGTCCGGTCTGTTCGAATCCATTCATTGGTTCCATGACGCGTCAGGAACCGGTAGGACTTTAGACGCTGACAGATCATACCGGGTGTACTGGCCATTCCCGCTGCGAACTTGACACTTCTTCGACCCTGCGTGAGCCAGGCTATGGCGATCGCCGTTGCGAAGGCGATCAGGTTGGTTCCGGCCACTGCAGGTTCCCATGTCACAAAGCCGAGCACTCCCAGAATTACCATGCCCACGGCATAAGTCATCAACGCGGTCACCCACAGGGCAAGCGGGGGGATCAATGCGTCAAGGACGAGTAAAAACAGTCGCGGCCGGAGATAGGTTCCAAGATGCAAAAGCATCAGGCTCAACGAGGAGATGATCTGCAGGCGACCCTTTTCCCACCGTTGTCTTTGCGAGAGTTCTCCGGTCCGCGAGGCGGGAAACTCGCTGGTGATGATCGCATCGTCACAAAAGAGAGGAGGTGCATCCAACCGCGCGAGCTCGATACCCAGCTTGAGATCCTCAACCAGATGGCCATGAAACAGATCAACCTGGGAAAGGAGCGAGAACGGAAAGGCCATGCCCGAGCCTGTCAGCTGACAGGCAAGACCGAGGCGGTGGAGGCCCAGGGGCCGTATGCGGTTCTTGACGAGGAATAAGAATTCCGCGAGACCTTGTTCCTCGGCCCTTTCCGGTGATGCGAGCATCAGATAGCGCCCCTGGACCGGGCGCTCGGTACGATGCGCCTCGCCTGCAAGCAGGTCCAACGCCCCCGGAGCGGCCACGCAATCCGCGTCGATAACGACAAGGATTTCCGGTGGATCCTTTGCGAGGTGTCCAACACCGGCATGCAATGCATATCCCTTGCCCTTGTGAAACTCATCATTCCGAACAAGGACCTCTGCGTTGGCATCGGCCGCAAGAGTCGCCGTTCGGTCGGTGCAATTGTCGGCCACCACGAGAATCCTGTCAGCCTTGCGTAGCTGCGGTTTCAGGCTTTCGATCACCCGGGAGATATTTTCCTCCTCATCATGGGCTGGAATAAGGATTGATATCCGAGGACGCCAGGCGGGCGGTACGGGCCGGCGGCGAGCCGGGAGGCATCCCGTCACGACCTGCGAGACAAGGTAGAGATTGGCGACGGAAATACCGATCGCGACCGCTGACGACATCAGCCCTGCGATAACACCCACCGTTCCCTCCCGCCCGGCGCCCCTTCTCACCGAGCAGCATATGCGAAGCAGCGCAACCGCACATCCTGGTGACGTACCAAGTTAGCAGCAGGCCCGATCATCATTTCGAGCACCCGATAATCCCGCCAGGGACGGAGCTACGTCCTAGTGATGTGTCCCGGTGAATTGCTGTCCTCGCGAAGAAAATTAATACTTATCATAGGGTTAGCGAATGCCCTCGCGCTGTTTTCGACAGGGAGCTGCTGGGGTGTCCGATTTCGGGGGGATCTGCAATGGCCGCCATCGACACTGCCTCGTCTGTGAAGGAGCGTCTCGTTGCGCGACGATGCTTCTTCCTCGGTGCCCCCTTCAACCTGATGTCGCGCTCTACCGTTCTGCGACTTCTTGAAGACAATCCACCTGGGCGGCGCTTCCGTTATGTGGTTACGCCGAATGTCGACTACGTGGTGAGAATGAGCCGCGATGCAGAGCTCAGGCGATATATTGCAGGCGCTTGGCTCAGCCTTTGCGACAGCCGGCCGATCCGAACCCTAGCCAGGCTCATGTTTATCAAATTGCCTTTGATCACGGGTTCGGACCTGACGGCGGATCTTTTCCGTTCCGTGGTTTCACCAGGAGATGCGATCACCATAGTCGCAGCAACTGACGAAGTCGTAGCGCGTATGCGGAGCGCGTATCCGCAGCTCACGTTCCACGCGATCGTTCCGCCATACGGGGTCCGCCACAATCCTGAGGCGTTGCAGGCCTGTGTCGAGTTCGTAGCTCAGGCCGGATCACGCTTCGTCTTTCTGGCAATTGGCTCACCTCAATCGGATATGATCGCCCACCAACTGTCGTGCCACCCGCGTGCCACGGGAATAGGCTTGAATGTCGGCGCAGGGTTGGAATTCCTGGTCGGCACGAAACGCAGAGCGCCAGTATGGATGCAACGGAGCGGTCTCGAATGGGCTCACCGCTTATTTGGAGATCCAAAACGGTTATGGAGACGCTATGCCTTCTCCGTCATTCCTCTTGCCAAACTCTTCTCTCATGAACTCTTGGGGCGGTCGGCAAGACACGGGTGAGGCGCTGGGAGCGTGATGGCGGTGATGACGTGGTCATCACTTAGCCGGATCTCTCCGGTCATCCTGTAGGTGGCAGGAAGCGGAGGGAGCGGCGTTTGAAGAGTCGCCCGGAAGCGGCCTCCCGAAAAGTCGACGTCGATCAGTACAGCATCAAATCCGAAGATGAGGCCAGTTACCGGGTGGAGGCATTTGTAGAAGGCCTCCTTCGCGCTGAATATTGCGGTAAGAGCATCGCGTGATTGCACAGAAGAGAAGCTCGAAAGCCACGCTCGCTCCTCCGGAAGACAGATCATGTCAGCGAGATCAGGCGAGACCGCTCTACGCTCTTCAATGTCCATACCGATCGAATTCAGTGCTTCATTACGTTGCGCAACGGCTGCGCCACACAGCCCGCGGCAATGACTGATCGACCCTACGATCGCGTGTGGCCACACGGGCGCGCGGTATGCGTCCGACGGTATGGCGCCGGCAGCTCGTCCGAGCAGCGCAAGGCCGCGTCTGGCGCAGGCTCGGCCGACGGAGAATTCGCGCTGTCGGACCTTCGAAGAGCCGCTGATGTAGGCCCTCTCCACTTCGTATAAGGGAGTTGCGGGCTCTTGGTAATCGCTAAAGCAAGCGATCACCCTATGCGGCGGGAGTAAACCCTTTTCAAACCAGAACATCGGCGCGCGTGCGAGGATTACGTTGTTGAAGGGCTCGCCTCCGAAGGGCGGCGCGGTCGGCCGCTTTTGACAATTGCCGGCTGCTTGGATCATCACCAGATAGATGCGCGGCGAGGCCAGCAACAGTCGGGAATCGGAACAGGTCCGTGATTGTGATGCCCGGCGCTACCTTTGACCTTAGATCCCGATGCAGTTGCACTGCCAAGAGGGAATGACCACCAAGCGCAAAGAAGTTATCGTGGCGCGAGACCTGTTGGCGGCCGAGAGTTTGTGCAAAGGCAAGGCTGATTGCCTCCTCCAGCGCCCCGTCGGGAGGTAGATACGGCAGTCCGGCCGATGCGGCAGCTTTGCTCGGCGAAGGCAGACGGTTGCGATCAACCTTGGCATTGGGGGTGAGCGGGAAGGACTCCAGAAACATGAAGTCTGTCGGAATCATTGCATCAGGGAGACCTGCTCGGAGATGGTCGACAAGGTGCGTCTCAGTGAGGTTGGCGATGTCGCCTCTTACATAGGCGATGAGCCTGGTGTCTCCGTTCTCACTCTTTTGAGCAGTCACAACGGCCTCCGAGACGCCCGACAAGGTGGCAAGCCGGCTTTCAATCTCGCCAAGTTCAATGCGGTAGCCGCGGATCTTTACCTGATGGTCGTTGCGGCCGACAAAGTGTAGCGAGCCATTCTCGTCAAAGCGCGCCAGGTCGCCAGTGCGATACAGGCGTCCTGTCGAGTAGGGATCTTTGACAAACCTTTCGTCGTTCAGCTGCTTGCGATGGAGATAGCCGCGCGTCACGCCTTGGCCGCCTATGAACAGCTCTCCGACACTCCCCGGCGGAACCGGCTGTATGAAGCGGTCAAGAACATAGACCTGGGTATTCGCGATGGGTCGACCTATCGTGACGATGCCCGAAAAGGAGTTTGCTAGGGCTGAGGTCGACCAGATCGTCGTTTCGGTGGGCCCATACATGTTTTGTATCGATGCTGCAGTCAGCTGCTGCAATTCGCGAACCAGACTTCCGTGCAGTGCCTCACCGCCGATCAGGATGTGCCGAATGGCACCGAGAGCCGCCCTGTCTTCGCTCGACATCATGAAACTGCGCATCATGGAAGGCGTAGCCTGCAGATGGGTGACCTGATGCCGAAGGATCTCCTTCGCGAACCCGTCCTCATGAGACGGTGCGCCGGAGGACTTGCAGAGGTGAACGACATTCGCGAGCGGCTTCAGGCCGTCGAGCGCAATCATCTCTGGCAAGCCCCAATCGATGAGGCAGCCAATTTCATCCACGCCGGCTGCACGAACCTCTTCCAGTCTGGCCAATGCGTCCGGCACAGTCCCGAACAATCCGCTATCCTCAAAGTAGCGCAGGAAGGCGAAGTCAAGGATGGCGTCGAGTTCGTCTTCAGAGAGAGAGCGCAGGTCGATATCGGCCGGCTGAGCGAGACCTTGTGGCTTCTTGAACGCGGGGAAGTCCCAGGCGTATTGCTTGATCAGGGCCGCCGCACTTTTCAGGTATTCCTTCAGCGGAACTCTGGCTCGTTCGCGGACGGCTTCGCGATCGGCGCCGATAAGCGTATGAAGCATGAGCGTGACCTTGTAGTCCCCCGGGTCCCTGCCGAGCTTGAGAAGCTCTTGCCGATAAAGGGAGATCTTTTCAGCAAGCTCCGCGATCGACTGTCCCAAAAGATGAGTTAGGACGTGAGCACCCATTCGGGCAGCTTCGCGATAGCTTTCGGGATTTCCGGCCGTGGTCAACCAGACCGGTAGCTCCTTGCTAATGGGGCGAGGTTGAGTTGTCACGCCGATCTCCTGCTCGCCGAGCGGAAACCTCACTTCTTCCCCGCGCCAAAGCCGCCTAACGGTGTCGATGGAAGTGACCAGGTTGGTTCTGTTGAGGGGCGGTGTATTCTCAGGGCGCAGCACGAAATCCTCCGGCATCCAGCCGGAGGCGAAGGCAAGTCCTATCCGGCCATTGCTCAGGTTGTCGACCACCGCCCATTCCTCCGCGACCCGGATTGGATGGTGGAGGGGCAGAACGCAACTGCCGGCGCGGATCGAGAGGTTTCGGGTGACAGCGGCGACGGCCGCACCCGTCACGGCCGGATTTGGAAACGGCCCTCCAAAGGCATGGAAATGACGTTCTGGTGTCCAGATAGAATCGAAGCCGTGCGTGTCGGCGAACCGGGCGCCCTCCAGAAGCAAATGATACTTCTCGGGACCAACCGATGCGTCGTTGCCCCAGTAGAACAACCCAAAGGAGAGGCCGGCCAAGGCCGGATTTTGTCGTGCTCGGGCTTTCGAAACGATGACCTCGGGCGAATGAATGACAACCTTGAAGCCACGCGAGAGCGTCCAGAAGAGCTCCAGGACCGAGATATCGAACGACAAACTGGTGACGGCGAGCCAGACGTTTTGGCGGTCTTCATAAACCGGCACCCTATCGTCCATGCCGGAAAAGAAGTTCACCACATTGCGATGCTCGACCATGACACCTTTGGGGAGGCCCGTAGAGCCGGACGTATAGATCACATAGGCCAGGTCGTCAGAATCGACGTGTGGAAGTCCTACGGCGTCCAGCGATGGAGCGTCATAGTCATCGATGTATAGGATCTCAGCGCGGGTAGTGGCCGGAATTGCCCTCTGGCCGTGCTCCGCGAGAATGAGCCGTGTCTGGCTATCATCGATCATGAAATGCACGCGATCCGGCGGGAAATCTGGGTCAAGTGGAAGATAAGCTGCGCCCGCCTTCCAAACCGCAAGCACGGCCACGACCATATTGACCGATCGCGGCAGGAAAAGGCCCACGATGTCGCCAACACGGACACCTCTTGCCAGCAGGGCCTGCGCAAGCTCTCCTGCCCGTTCGTTCAGTTCCCGGTAGGTCAGGGACGTCCGACCACAACAAACGGCGTCGGCATCGGGAGTACGTTGGACCTGATTTTCGATCAGCTGGTGGACGCACACTGAGGTCTCCACCACCTTCTGGCTATCATTCCAGTGGTAGAGGATACGATCCTGCTCCTCCGGAGAAATCATAGGCAGATGCGCCAAAGAAGTGTCGAGCTGGAGGAACGCGGCCGAAAAGACGGCCAGACGCTCAATCAGAGCGTCAACCTGGTGTTCGTCTACCCGGGATGCGTCGAAGACGATGAAACAGGCGGGACCACAGATCTCAAATAGAACCGCGCATCCCGACGCTGTTGCCGAGGCCGCGCTCTGTTCACGATCGATGATTGCACAGGTAAGGGACGTGCTGTCAGGCGTCCTAAACCTCGCCGAGAGGTCGCTCAGATAGGTGAGGCTTCTTGCCAGGCACTGCAGCTGAGCCTCGACAGCCCCGACGGCCTCTTGGGGCCTCGTCGTCGGGGACCATTCGAACCGCAGTGGCACCCACTCAGAGAAGTAGCCAGGATATTTGGTGCCAAGATCCGATATCGTTCGGCTAGAATAGGCGACATCGAAGCATGACTGCTGCGAGCGCCGGGCTAGGTACGAGCAGATGACTGCAATCTGTTGGCTGTGCTGCATTCGAGAAAGATAAGGCAGCGGACGGCGTCTCCAATCCTGCCCCTCTTCTTGTTGAGCCCCCCGCACAAAGTCCAGTTCGACATCGGTCAGATCTTCGAGGCGGCGGCGAAACTCCGGCTCGTACTGGGCCACCTTGGCGACCGCCGCCGTCAATTCATCCGCGTTGATGTCCTCGCCAGAGATAACATCGCCTGGAAGGATGGAGGCAGTGGTCTTCCGAGAAAGGCTGGGAGCTGGGCTCAAGGTCATCTGCAGGCATTTATCTTGTGCCGCCACGGTCACCTGATCACCTTCGACCGACAGGACAAGGCCAGGCTTGGAGGCGGCGCTAGAGCCCAACACTGCGCACGTCTTCACGTAGTAGATGGTGCCTGCGTGGCGGACCTTCGGAAGCACAAGAGGGTTAGGGTAGGTCTCGCCGAAGTTAAGACCACGCACAAGTTGATCCAGCTCGGTCGCCGATCTGTTGAAGTCCAGCGTCCCCGCGGCCTTTGGCCGGTCTTGCCTCCGATAGACTGACCCGCGTAATGACCGCTGCTCCCACGGCGTGCAGCGATCAGCCTCGATCGCATCGAGCAACTCTTCGAACGAAGTAAGGCCGAGTTCGAAACACTTGCTGTTCAGGGTAAAGGCCGTTTCATCGGGTTCAATGCCGAAGCTTTTTTGCAGATAGATTGGGCCGGCATCCACTTCGCTGGTCATGGCATGCCAACTGATACCGTGATGCTCCCGGCCTTCGATGATTGCCCAGGCGGGTGCGTTGAGCCCTATCTGGTCGGGAAGGAGCGCATCATGGAAGTTCACTGCGCCGGCAAGTGGGGTTTCCAGAATGGTCGAGGACAGCTTCTGCAGGTTTGCAATGCTGAACAACCATTCAAAGCTCAGACCGGTAAACTCTCCCTCAAGCCTGTCTGGCTTACAGGTGCGGACCTCTCGTTGTTCCGCCCACGCCAGAATATGCGGGTTGCCGGTGGCAACGAGGGAAAGTTTGTGGCCCCTCGCCAGATACAGATCTGCGCACTGGGGCAGTAGCAGCCCATCGCCCACGAAGACGGATCTCAGTACGGCCATAGCCTTTCCCCCGCTCAAGAACCCCAGTTCGATACAACTGTTGGCAGCGCTAAAGATCAACATGCTCGCACCCCCGCCCTAGGGAGAGGCACGCGTCAAACGAAGGGTCAAAGGCTGTAGACCGTCTCACCAATGGGATGAGCCAGGTGTCGAAAGGGTTAGTTGCTTCGCTGCTGTTGGTGGCGCGAAATGGAAAGGGGAACTTGCGGGAAGGCGACTGTGTCTTCTGTGACGGAGTTGGGGATGCTCGACGCAAAGAGTCAGATGGGTGCCGGCGACATCGCGATCGTAGGGATGGCGTTGCGTGTCCCTGGCGCGGCTAACGTCGATCGATTTTGGGCGAACTTGAGGAACGGTGTCGAAAGCATTCGGGATCTTTCCGGGGACGAACTGCTGGCAAGCGGCGAAGACCCGACGCGCATCCGTCACCCACACTACGTGCCGCGCACTGCGGACCTACCCGATATGGAAATGTTCGATGCGGACTTCTTCGGCCTCAGCCCGAAGGACGCCGCTATCATGGATCCTCAGCACCGCCAGTTTCTCGAATGCGCCTGGGAAGCCTTGGAGAGCGCTGGTAAGTTTCCCTCCGCCATGTCCGAGCCTGTCGGTGTTTTCGCAGGCTGTGGAATGGGCAGCTATTTCTACTTCAATGTGTGCAGCAATCGGCGGCTGGTAGACCAAGTGGGTATGTTCCTCCTGCGTCACACCGGCAACGACAAGGACTTCCTGTCGACCAGAGCCTCGTTCCTGTTCGATCTGAAAGGTCCAAGTGTCAATATTCAAACCGCATGCTCAACCTCGTTGGTCGCCGTTCACTACGCGGTGCAGAGCCTGTTGAGCGGAGAGTGCGACATGGCGCTTGCAGGAGGCGTCACGATAGAGATTCCGCACCGCCGAGGCTACGTCTACAACCCGGGCGAGGTCCTCTCTCCTGACGGCCACTGCAGGCCTTTCGATCATCGCGCCGCTGGCACGGTTTTCGGAAGCGGCGCCGGCGTCGTCGTTCTGCGACGACTGGACGATGCCCTGCGCGACGGGGACATCGTCCATGCCGTCATCAAGGGCACGGCGATCAATAACGATGGTGGCAGCAAGGCGGGTTACCTGGCTCCCAGTGTATCAGGTCAGGCGCAGGCGGTCGTGGAGGCGCAGGCGATTGCGGGTGTCGGGGCCGACACGATCGGCTATGTGGAATGCCATGGGACGGGAACGTATCTTGGGGATCCCATTGAGATCGAAGCCCTCAGCCAAGCCTTCCAACAGGTAACGCAGAAGACGGGTTACTGCTACGTCGGTTCGGTCAAATCCAATATCGGCCACTTGGATACGGCAGCTGGCGTCGTCGGTCTGATCAAGGCGGCCTTGTGCCTGAAGCACCGCGAGATCCCTCCCACGCTTGGCTTCGAAAGGCCTAACCCGGCCATCGACTTTGTCCGCAGCCCGTTCAAGGTTTGCGATCGGTTGGTGGCATGGCAGGCTGGTTCGGGACCGCGACGAGCCAGCGTCAACTCGCTCGGTGTCGGCGGGACCAATGCGCATGTCGTGCTTGAAGAGGCGCCTGTCCGAGGCAGCGCCCTCCCAAGTTATGAGGAGACCGCGCGAAGTTCCCCGCTTCTCCTGCTACTGTCGGCGAAAAATCGGCCAGGGTTGGAGTCGGCCGGTAACCGGCTCAAGGACTGGCTAGCGGAAAACCCGGACGCACGACTCAGCGATGTCGCCCATACACTGGTACAGGGCCGTAAACCCTTCAATGAATGGATGGTCGTTGCAGCTCGGGACCTCGCAGCCGCCTTGCCTCGTCTTTCTTCCCCCAATCAGGCGATGTGGCAGTCACGACTAGATCGTCTGGAAGGCGCCGTTTTCATGTTCCCCGGCGGGGGCGCGCAGCATCCGGGGATGGCGGCAACCCTTTATCGTGAGGACAAGCTTTTTGCCAAGGTGATCGACGAAGGGCTCGGCTATCTTCCACATGACGTTTCCGCGCTCATACGAGCGATCTGGTTCGACCAGAATACGCGGGACGCCCGACAGAAGTTCCTGCGACCTTCGCTTCAACTGCCCGCGATCCTCGTTACAGAGATTGCACTAGCGCGACTGTGGCAACGCCATGCGGTTGAGCCGGTGGCACTGATCGGACACTCAATGGGTGAATATGCAGCCGCGTGTGTCGCAGGCGTGCTCTCATTCCAGGATGCGATGAACCTTGTTCACCTTCGGGGGAGATTGTTTGAACGGGTCGAGCCTAGCGGTATGCTGAGCATCCCATTGGAAGAGGCCACGCTGGTCCCTCGGCTGCCCGAGAAACTAGATCTGGCCTGCGTCAATGCACCTTCGCTTTGCGTTGTTTCGGGTCGCAATGACGATCTCGAGGCGTTCAGAGCCACGCTTGCGGGGGAGGGCGTCGAGGCGAGCCGACTGGCGATCGACATTGCTGCCCATTCAAGCCTGCTCGACCCTATCCTCGACGAATTCGAGACATTCCTGGGTTCGCTTCAGCTATCGGCACCAGATATTCCGATCATATCTAACTTGACCGGGGCACCCCTAACCGGGGACCAAGCGGTAGATCCAGTGTATTGGCGAAACCACCTTCGGCGTCCCGTAAGATTTGCCGAAGGGCTCGGCGCCTTGCATGCGCGAGAGGCGCTTGTCTTCGTGGAGGTTGGGCCAGGGCGTGTCCTCTCATCACTGGCGAAATTACAGGGAACTATCCCGGCGAATCGAGTGATCAGCTCCTTGCCTCATGGAGACGAAGAGTGGGATGACCGGGAATATCTCATTTCCGCACTCGGTCGTGCCTATGCCGCTGGTCTTGCAGTAGATCTCGAAGGGCTCGTCGGAGGACAAGATGCAAGACTGCTGTCGCTGCCCACCTATCCGTTTCAACATCGTCGCTACTTCATAGAGCCTGCGGATCGGGAGGAAGTCGCAACGATACAGCCCCCACTCCTGAAGATCCAGGACATCTCTCAATGGGGGTATCGTCCCAGTTGGAAGCGCTCGCTTGCTGACCCGGATACGGAATTCGAACCCGCAGAATGGCTTATATTCCTGGATGAGGGCGGCCTCGGTGAAGAACTCGCCCGCAGGCTGCGATCGCAGGGGCATCGAACCGTCACAGTGACGCGCGGCGATGGTATGGGCGAACGGGGTACGGATAGCTACACGCTGTGCTCGGAACTGGGGCGGGCAGGGTATGTCGCCTTGCTGGAGCGTTTGCGGTCGACCGGGCGCCTGCCCCAGAAAATCCTGCACATGTGGCTGGCCGACGCGGAGCCATCAGTCCGAGCGGGGTCCAGCCTCCTCCATGAGAATGAAGAGCTTGGTTTCGGCAGCATGGTCGGGCTCGGTCAGGCCTGGGCGGACCTGGCGGAGGAGCGACAGGTCTCTATCACCATTGTGGCGCGCCAGGTGTTGCAGGCCGAGGACCACGAACTGGTCAGTCCGGAGCGGTCCCTGATTCTAGGGCCGGCGCTTGTGCTGCCAAAGGAATTGCCAAGCGTAACCGTGAAGTTGCTCGATATCGGCCCACCGACGTCCGCCTCGGTGAGGAAAAGAGCGGCCTGGTACAGCAGACCCTCCAAGAATCCGGCGTTCGTCCCGCCGGGAGAGCTGATTGAGCGGGTCTGGGAGGAGTTGCAGACGGTGCCCCAAAACGAGATGGTCGCACTTCGGGGCGAACGCCGTTTCACCCAAACACACTCGACTTGCCCGCTTCCTCCCCTGGAAGGACAACAGGTTTCGTTGCGCAAGCGTGGTGTCTATCTCATTGCAGGCGGCATGAGCGAGGTGGCCTTGGCGCTGGCGGCCGAGTTGGCGAAACAGTACGAAGCCAGGCTTGTGCTGGTTGCCCGCCAGCATCTGCCTGCCAAGACGGAATGGGGTCTTTTTCAGCAGCGTTTGGCCGATGCACCGGTGCGACGAGCAATGGCGAAAATCAAAGCTCTTGAAGACGCTGGAGCTGAGGTTCTCTACGTCGCTGCGGATGTAACCGACGGCGAGCAGATGGCTGCAGCGGTGGCTGCAGCAATGCGGCGGTTCGGGGAGATCAACGGGGTGCTTCACTGCGCCGGTGCCCTGGATGATGGCTTGGTGCAGATGAGGACGCTTGGCGAACTTCAACAGGTGCTCTCGCCGAAGGTCACCGGGTTACGCGTCCTTCATTCCGTTCTTGAAGATGTAAAGTTGGACTTCCTGATACTCTTCTCATCGACCAGCACGGACATACCCAGAGCCGGACAGGTAGCCTATGTCGCAGGCAATGCTTACCTCAATGCCTACGCTCAATCGGCATCGCCAAAGGATGGGCGACGGGTGGTGTCCCTCCACTGGGGCGTATGGAGCGAGGTCGGATTGGCTGCACGAGCCGTCGGCCTTGCAATCTCACCCGTCGTTGAGAACTATCCCAATGAGGTGGGGATCTTCGATCGCTGGATTGCAGACAAGCAGGGCGACCTTTGGTTGGAGGTAGCGCTTTCCGCCCGTCGCCACTGGGTCTTGGATGAACACCGTCTCCCCGGGGGGGAGGCCGTGCTACCCGGCACCGCCTATGTCGATTTTCTTGCTCAGGCCATCCGGGCCTATGGTCTTGAGGGCAATCCCTGCATCACGAACCTTTCGTTCATACGCCCGTTTGTGCTGGAAGGCGAACAAGAGCGGAGATTCCGTCTTCGTTTGGTTGGTCAGGGTCCTGAGTTTCAGGTGGTTATCGGGTCTGTCGAAGCCAGCACTGATCAAGTGATCATGCATGCAGAGGCATCGGTGAGGCTTGGCAGTGACCTGCGCGGTCCATTGGATCTCGATGAAATCAGGAAATGTTTCGGGACGTCAACGATCTCCGCTGAAGGCGTTGCTCTGACATCCGCGCAAGAAGGGCGGATGCGTTTTGGGGCACGCTGGGCCCTACTGAGATCGAAAATTCTCTCTCGTAGCGAAGGACTTGCGGAACTTTCGCTCGCTGACGACTTCCGGAGTGACCTTTGCACCAGTCCGCTCCACCCGGCATTGCTCGACATCGCCACGGGTTTTTCGCTGGAGTTGCTCGACGAGCAGCAACTCGGCGACAGGCTCTGGGTACCCGCTAGCTATGGACGGATTGAGGTGCAGGGGATGATCCCGGGTTCCATCGTCAGTTGGGTAAGGAAATCCCGCTGCGATGACTTTGGTGACGGTTTCGTCGCGTTCGATGTTACGATCTGCGATCCCCAGGGAAACATCATCGTGGATATCGAGCAGTTCGTTATGCGTCGGCTGGCCGGCAACCTTTCAGCTCCTTCCAATGGTGCAGGTAGCGACTCTCCACATGCGCCGCCCGTGTCCGATGGCCCTGCACGGACGAGACTCGCGACGCAGGTTGAACTGGGGATCAAGCCGCAAGAGGGCTTCGAGGCCCTGCTTCGCGCGTTGGCGCTGCCATATCGCGAAATTGCTGTGAGTTCGATGGAGTTGGAGGCACTGCGGGCGCTCGTCGAAGAACCACGGGCACCGGTGCAACCCTCGGAGGAGTTCGAAAGACCGGATCTGGCTTCGGACTATGTAGCGCCCCGCGATGAAGTGGAGTGCCAACTCGTAGGGTTCTGGAAGGAATTGCTCGGACTTGAGCGGGTCGGCGTAAACGACGACTTCTTCCAGCTCGGCGGACATTCGCTCGTCGCCGTGCGTCTGTTTAGGATGATCAGGAGCGAGTATGGAGTAGATTTGCCCATATCGACGCTGTTTGAATGCCCCACGGTCGCGCTATGTGCCGCAAAGATAAGCGAGCTGGAGCCTTCCATGGCACAGTCACCCCTTGCTGCGAAGCCCATTGCCGAAGCAGGCGGGGAGCAGTTCCTGGCTCTCGTTCCAATGGCACTTGGTGAGCAAGGCCGGGGGGCGCCACTGTTCATCTGCGCGGGCATGTTCGGCAATGTTCTAAACCTGCGCCATCTTGCCCTTCTGCTTGGTCAGGATCGGCCGGTCTATGGGCTTCAAGCGCGGGGGCTCTATGGCGACCTACAGCCCCATACAACCTTCGAGGAGATGGCTCGAGACTATCTGGCGGAAGTTCGGACGATCCAACCCGAGGGCCCTTATCTCCTCGCCGGATACTCAGGTGGTGGGCTTGTTGCGCTGGAAATGGCGCGACAACTCGTGGAAGCCGATGAGGCTGTTGAACGGCTCGTGATGTTCGACACGCCGCTCCCGCGGCAGCCCCCACTTTCCTTGACCGACAAAGCCCTGATGAAGGTCCAGGACATCAACCGGTATAGGTCTTCCTTCATAAGCAAGTGGCTCCGCGACCGCGAAAAGACCACAAGGGACCGAGACGCCCGCGAGGCAGCACTCGCAGGGAAAGCAGCGGCAGAAGGCTTCAACAATATAGGCATAGAAGTCGCCTTCAGAGCAGCGGCGTCGGCTTATCAGGTCAGCAGCTTCACAGGTGAGGTCACGCTGTTCCGACCAAGACCATCGCCGGTCTACTATTTGCCCGGTGGTCGACAGTTGCAGGAGGGGCGCAACATCATTCTTCCCGACAATGGGTGGTCAGAGTTTCTTCGCAACCTTGATGTCGTAGAGGTCCCTGGGGATCACGACACGATGATGCTCGAACCATTCGTTCGCGTTCTGGCGGAGAAGATCCGTTCTCGATTGCCCCGGGAGGTGCCGAAGCCCGCAACTATGGCAGCAGGTGAACCGGCCCCGACGCATCTGGACAAGCAATTCTTTGAGGCAGCGCAGTAGCACAACTCGTTCCCTTGTTCGGACTGGTGGCAGTTGTGCTCAAAAAAGGAACGAGCCCTTGGTCGGCCGATCATCTATGTCACGCGCGCTTGCGCCTGCGGCTGCCCCAACCGAACCGGCCGAGCGTGCGGAGCCACAAGCACAGGCAACCGCGCCAAAAGAAGATGTTGCTCGATCTCCCGTCAAACGGTTTCGCTTGAGCGTATTGCGCGCGGCAGGATGGTCGATCGGTGGATATGTATGCATTCAACTGCTGAGGATATCGAGCAGCCTTGTCCTTACAAGACTGCTGGTGCCGGAGATGTTTGGTCTTATGGCGGTAGCGACAATGGTTCAGGTCGCTGTCGCAATGCTATCCGACCTCGGCCTTCGTCCAGCTGCTATTCAAAGTCCGCTAGGCGACCAGCGTAACTACCTGGATAGCGCCTGGACACTGCAGTTTCTTCACGGGCTGTTGATCTGGGCAGCCTGCCTCTGCGTCGGCTACTTAATTTCGGTGGCACAGTCGCAGGATTTGATGGCCGCCGGCTCCGTTTACAATGAATCGGCTCTGCCTGCAGTGATCGCCGTCAGTTCTTTCAGCAGCGTCATTGCCGGCCTGCAATCGACAAAAGTCATCACGGCGTACCGCCGTCTTGAGCTCGGTCGCCTGACGGCGATCGAACTGGTTGCGCAGTGCGCTGGCCTAGGCGTGGCTGTCGTCCTGGCAGTACAGACGAGGTCTGTCTGGTCCTTCGTTTTTGCGACACTATGCTCTGCCGCTGTGACTACCGCGCTGAGTTTCCTGTGGCTTTCCGGTCGCGGGAACCGGTTCAGGCTCGATAGGGATTGCGTGAGAGATCTGATCCGCTTCGGAAAGTGGGTGATGCTTTCCTCCACATTCACCGTGGTAGCGAGCAACGGTGACCGGATCTTGCTAGCAGGATGGGTGGGGCCGGCGACGCTTGGCCTCTATATCCTGTCATTCAACCTCGTGTCGATGTTGGAGGGCGCGGGTAGTCGCCTGTTCCACTCTGTTGCCGTCCCGGCTTTGAGCCAGATCCGCCGAGAAAGTCCGGAGGGGCTTGCTCAGGCCTATTGGAGGCTAAGACTGCCGTTTGACGTCATATTCGTCACGGCAGCCGGTGCCATTTTCGCTACGGGCGATGTCCTGGTAGCGGTGTTGTACGATTCTCGTTATGAAGCCGCCGGGTCGATGCTGAAAATCCTCTCGTTCAGCCTGCTTTTCAGCCGCTTCGGTATCTTGGCCAATGTCTATTTCGCTATGGGTGAGCCACGCATACTCACTGCCTTCAACTTTGTCCGTGGGCTCTCGATCTTCCTACTCCTCCCGATTGGATACCTCTTGTTCGACGTTATCGGAGCTGTCTGGGCTGTGGCTCTGCATGGAGCACCATCTTTCTTATTGCTCCTATTCTTCCAGGTGCGGCATCGACTGAACAATCTGAAGCTCGAGCTCTTGGTTCTTCTGGCATGGCCGCTCGGCTACGTTGCAGGGCTATTAGCCGAATGGATGCTCTCCCCGGTTGCTATCCTGCCCCAACTGGCCGATCGGTGATTCGGTAGTAGCTTAACTACTCCGATGGGCGGAGATCCTTAGCGCATCTAGTGGATTGCTCTACCCTGTACGAGCACCGTAGGATTTCTCTGGTTGGGGGATGCGTAGCGACGCCGAATTCGCGGACGTCAAGCGATTCATCCTTTTGGTCAAGATTCTGAGAAGAGGCCGCATTTCGCCAGCGCGGACTGCGGGGACCGGTCGGCTCGCGATGATGAACGCTGCAGAAATGACTTGCGCAATTCGAGCGCCAACAGCGGGAGCCGTGTTGGCAAGTGGTGACGGCAAAGCCATGCCTGACCATCGTCGCCGGGTTCTTCTCATCGCCGAGGCCGCCAATCCCGACTGGCCAAGTGTGCCCCTCGTTGGATGGAACCTCTCACGGGCGATAGCGCAACGTGTCGACGCCCTGATCGTCACGCAGGTGAGGAATAGATCTGCCTTCCTCCGCGAAGGTCTTATTGAGGGCGAGGATTTCATCGCCGTCGACAATGAAACGACGGCTAGGCTCTTTCATGGGATCGGCGAGATCCTACGGGGCGGTGACAATAAAGCATGGACGCTGGTGACGGCGCTATCGTCCTTGGCCTACTACAGCTTTGAACGAGAGCTGTGGCGAAAGCTCAAGGACAGGATTCGAGCCGGCGAGTTCGCTCTGGTGCATCGCATCACGCCGCTAAGTCCGACCAGCCAGAGCTTGTTGGCCCGCAAACTCTCGAAGATCAACGTACCATTCGTGATAGGCCCCCTGAACGGCGGCATTGCATGGCCACGAGGCTTCTCCGAGGTGCGCAGCAGAGAAGGGGATTGGCTTTCGTTCGCGAGAGGGCTCCATCGGCTCTTGCCTGGCTACCGGGCAACTCGTGCAAAGGCATCGGCAGTGATCGCAGGCTCGCGTGCCACCTTGGCCGAGTTACCGACAGCATGCTCCGACAAGAGCTTTCTGTTGGCTGAAAATGCTATAGATCCAGCGCGCTTTCCATTCACACAACGACCGCTTCGCCATGATCGCCTGCGAGTTGCGTTCGTCGGGAGACTGGTTCCGTACAAAGGGGCTGATATCCTGCTGCAGGCGATTTCTTCGCTCGAGGCGCGGGCAGATGTCGACGTGACCATTGTCGGGGATGGACCCCAACGGCCCGAACTCGAGGCGCTAGTACGGGTTCTGAAGCTTGAAAGTCAGGTGCGCTTCGCCGGCTGGGTTGCCCAGGAAAAACTCGCGATGGAACTATCCGACTGCGATCTTCTGGCCTTGCCGAGTGTGCGGGAGTTCGGAGGCGGAGTGGTCATCGAAGCAATGGCACTCGGGCTCGTTCCGCTCGTCGCGAACTACGGAGGACCGCCGGAGCTGATTGATGCCGGAAGCGGCCTTGCAATCGATTTCAGGGACCGCCAGAGTTTGGGTGCCGGCTTCACCGCCGCACTTGAAGGGCTCATGGCCGACCGAGCCGCGATATCTGCGATGAGCCGTGAAGCGGGCGCGCGCGCCCGCGCCTATTTTACGTGGGATGCCAAGGCTGAGCAGATCCTAGCTATTTACAACTGGGTCTGCGGCGATCGCAGCAAACCGCTGTTCTCCATCCACTCAGAGCAGGCGCTAATGACGACAAAGTTGACGAAGAGCAAATATTACCAATTCCTTAATAACCGTAGACAAAATCATCCCAAAGTAGTAAGCAAATAGTCTATTTGTGCCGGATCGTGCGGGAACAGATAGAGTCGGCGACATAGGAAGAACACTGTAAGCCAGATAGGTATGGCGTAACTGTCGAAAGGGGGAGACCATGGACTCGGCAGCAAGTGTACATGAAGCATCAGCCTTCGTTAGAAGGGTACCTACGCCCAAGGATGTCTCGCAGCGAGGCCGAGAGAGCAGCGCCGTGCCGACAGCCGCCGGTGATGGCTGCCTTCTTGTTCTGGACGGGCGGGTCCTTGACCGGGAGTGCCTTGCAAAGGCCTTGATCAGCCGGGGAATCCAGAAGGAGGTCCTTGCCGTCGGCTCCATTGATGAATGGAAGAAGGAGAAAGACGTCCATCCTCCGATTCAAGCCATCCTTTTCAATGTTGGCGGAAGGCGCGCAGACGATGAGACGATGGGTGCGGAGATGGAGCGGTTGATGAGCGAGATGGGGTCAATCCCCATTGTCGTTCTGTCCGACAACGATGACCTGCCTCAGGTGCTGAAGATGTTGGAATATGGGGCCCGCGGCTTCATTCCGTCATCAGTCGGGGTTGCTGTTTGCATCGAAGCATTGTCATTGGCCATGGCGGGCGGCATCTTCGTTCCGGCCAGCACAATACAAGCAATGAGCCACCTGGTTCCGGAGCCTCCATCGACGGGCCGCCGTCCTCTGTCTGGGATGTTTACTCCGCGTCAAGAGGCGGTGGTCGAGGCTTTGAGGAGAGGCAAGGCTAACAAGATCATTGCTTATGAACTCAACCTCCGCGAAAGCACGGTTAAAGTCCATATCCGCAATATCATGAAAAAACTCAAAGCAACCAACCGGACGGAGGTTGCTTACAAGCTCAACGATATCTTTGCGGACGGGAGGCAGCGGCACTGAGACATGGCAAAACAAGTGAACCGATGTCGCCACTCGTGAATAGCGGGTGGCGCTTTCATTTTGTCCGAAGGCATCCGTTCGCCGGATGACTAATCCGATACGCTATGGGCCTCGACCATAGAACCGCTTGAAAATTGGTCACATTACAGTCTCTCAGTTCTACGTCGGCGCCGCGCCCCCGGTCACCCATAACCGACCGCCGCCAGGCTCGAGCGATTTAAGGCTCCTGCCGTCGCGGCGGCTTCTAAGTACCAGCTGCAGCAAAGGTTTCGGCAAAGACCGAGGGACACCGTCTCTGGCTATTGCAGACACGCCTCGTCCCGAATCTTGGAACGAGTTGCAGCCCTTCGTCCATGTAATCGATCCGGGGAAATCTCGGGGCACGCTAGGCTTGGTCGACAGTCGTGCATGCGGAGTATGCCTTCCTATCTCTTCGGACGCGTGTTGCGAATACCAGTACATCTTAAATAGGTAGGGGGGGATCCGATTTGATACGGCCAATTTGCCCGTTAAACGAAGCTGTTTCTGTAGGAAACGGGTAATATATGGATGGGTAAGGTACGTTAAAACTATTCATTTCATTGTCGAGAACTGAAGCCTGTCAGCTAATTGAAGACTCAGTTCTGGTTGTGGCGGAATGGGGGACGCATGTCTGTTTATGTTGTCACGGTAGATCTCGATCGATTAGGAACTAACTATAGTGTACTTCGAAAGAAATTGTTTGCGCTGCATGCCTTGCAGGCTCAAGGATCGGTATGGTTGGTGAGATATGATAGTGGGGCTGACGCCTTGCGTGACCACCTGCAGACTGATCTCGATCAAAATGACCGCTTGTTCGTGGCAGCACTCAACGACGAGTGGGCGACTTTCAACATGGCGCCTTCTCGCCGCTGGCTGGAGGAAGCCGGTCCCCTTTCTGCCCCGTGAGCTGTTGCTAGGCACTGCCGTCCTTGCGGCAGGCAGGAGGAGGAGATGGGCGCAGGAAGATCTCCCCAGCAACTTGGTTTGATGCTGCGGCATCCAGCGGTGCGGTTGTTGACATTATTGCTCTTACTCCACATCGCGCTGCCGTCAGGGCAGCGGCGACATAGGCAGCTTTCCAAAGGTGATCCGGCAAGGCCGAGCTCATATCGCAGCCACTCTGGATCAAACACTACGACGGGCCGAGGATGGTCGGCCAACCGGTTCCCTCACAAGACTTTTCGACCGCGAAGGGAGCGCAGCCCACAGGGCGGCCTTTCTAAGACACGCGATCCGAGAGGCATGAGCGGCTTAACCACATTCAACAAAGTGAGGTAAAAATCTTCGCCCTAAGCCAAACAGCCGAGGCCCATACCCTCTTCGATGCCTTGAGCCAACAGCGCATCTGATGCATCATGAAATCTCAAGGTTGGGGGAAGAACGGGCCCGGGGACGCGTAGATGAGACGTCGCCGGGCTCTTCTTATGAAGGCGAGCAAGGGCCCGAAAGCGCGAAGCGGCCCTGCGGGCTCGGCAAGTGTCAATGGGCCGGCGCCGCAGAAAGAGCCACTCTGTAGGTCAATCCAGCAAGCAAGCTTCCTGAGCCGCTGATATAAAGATGTTTCGCGCTTCTTCAACACTGGCTCGCCGGTACATCGCTGCGCGGCACCTGCTTTCGGCAAGGTCGTGGTAGGTGCCACCGACGAAGGGCCAGCGGTCAGCAAGGTACCGACAGGCCTCCGCAGGTCCTTGCACCAGTTCGATCGGACCGTAGCCAATCCTTATTGCAACCGGTACCCGCCACTGGACTATGTCTTCACGAGCTGATGACGAGATCATTTTCTGCCCCCCCGACAAGAAAATGGCTTCAATTATGCCATCGCTGCCTCCTAGAAGCGATCAGTGCAGCATACCTAATCGTGCTGATGTCAGGGTTCCTCTGCCACCCCATCAGGCTGTCGTGATCGCCGGAGGTACAATACTTCCGATTGCGGATCTCATTCGAAGGAAGGATTTGCCCCGGCTGCCATCCACAGGTGAAAGTTGTTCTTGATCTGCAGGAGAGAGACTATCCGTGGCATCACATCGACTGGCATTATTCGTTACCGCTCCCGTCATCGAACTCCCTGGGAACAAAGTCGTTCTGGACAAGAAGTTCGTGCGTGGAATCGAGGCACATCTCGAATACTGGAACGGGCCCCTGCGATGTTTCTTGCGGCGGGGCGCTCGGGAAATACCTTTTGGACAGGCGTTCAAGTCCGACGCCCTCGGCTTCGACCTGTCTTTGCTGGAGCCTAACCACCGGGTGACCGATACCTGTCTGGCCAATTTCGATGTTGCATTGCTTTCGGGAGACAGTACTGCCGACCTGCTGTCGCCCACTTCCATCGCGCTGTCCCGATGCCGTCTCGCTTATGGAATCGAGTATACGCATCAAACGCGCCAGCGGATAAACCAGCTTGAGTCGATCGGTTCGATGAGAAAGGCCGTTCGTGCGCTTCGTATAGCCAAGACGGAGATGCGTCGTCGGAGCGCCTTCCGGCATGCGGCAGGTCTGCAGTGCAACGGGTATCCGGCTCACGAGGTCTATGGGTCGCTGAACGCGCGCAGCATGCTGTATTTGGACAGTCGTGCCCTCCCTGAAATGATGGCGACAGAGGAGGAAATGTACGCCCGGGAGCGATGGTTGTTGTCGGGGAAGAGCTTGCGGCTTGTCCACTCTGGCCGTCTTGAGCCAATGAAAGGCGCTCATCAACTCGTTCCCATAGCTCAGCGCCTCAAGAAGGCTGGTCTCAACTTCACATTCGACATTTATGGGGCGGGGAGCCTAGCAGGACTGATCTCAGACGCAATCAGGTCACATCACCTCAGCGATGCTGTACGTCTTCATACATCGGTAGATTACGTTCGCGAGTTGGTTCCTACCATGCGCCGCAGCTATGATCTCTTCGTGAGTGCACATCTCCAATCTGATCCTTCGTGCACCTACCTTGAAAGCCTGGCCTGCGGCGTGCCTGTCGTCGGCCATTGCAACCGAATGTGGCGCTCTTTATCTGAGGCATCGGGAGGGGGATTTGCGGTGTCGCCCGCAACGCCGGCCGCCATGGCTGAAATGATCTTAGACTTAAACAACAGACGGTGGGCCGTCGTGGAGGCAGCACGAAGAGGCCTAGCGTTTGCGAAACGCCACAACTTTGCCTCCCAGTTTCGGTCGAGGATGGAGCATCTGGCAGACCTGGCTAGATGAGTTACTGGCTCGCCTTGAAAGATCAAAGCAGTAATCCTACGAAATTCTTGGATGAGGTGTAGGGGGCGAGCCCCCAGGGTTGGGGGGGGCGGGGGCTCGCCTGCATGTCTGGCCCGGTCAGGTCAGACATGCATTTTTGGGCTGCAGCTATTGCTCCGAGCAGGCCAGAGCTAGCGTCAGTCGTAAACTCACTGCATTTTCAGGGTAGCGCGAGATTCGAGGCGATGCATCGCCCGCCTTCGGAGGCGGCAGGGTATAAATCAGGTGACATACACACCTTCAAAAGGTTTACATTTCCTTGGGTTGCCTAATTTCCGGCGTCAGTTCACCGGGGCCAGCTGTGTTTCCACCATCGATGTTCTGGTGACTTTGTCGACGGCTGTCTGACGAGATTGATCGCTTTCCAGCTCCAGTAATCGTATCAGATAACGACCGTAGGCGCTCTTGGCCTGAGCTGCTGCACACCGTTCGAATTGCCGCTCATTTATCAAGCCTCTTCTCAAGGCGATTTCCTCAGGACAGGCTATCTTGAAGCCTTGGCGGCGTTCGAGCGTCGCAACGAACTCCGCCGCCTCGAGAAGACTATCGGGCGTTCCCGTGTCTAGCCAGGCATAGCCGCGTCCCATACGTTCAACATGCAGGTTTCCCTGTTGAAGGTAGAGATTGTTGAGATCGGTGATCTCCAGCTCCCCTCGTGCGGAGGGAACGAGATCGGCGGCAAGATCGACCACCGTTTCGTCGTAGAAGTACAGGCCGGTTACGGCCCAGTTGGAACGTGGTCTCTGCGGCTTTTCCTCAATCGAGAGTGCCCGCATCGACCTGTCAAACTCGACCACACCATAGCGTTCAGGATCGCTCACCTGATAGGCAAAGACAGTCGCACCGCCCGTTGAATGAGCTGCGGTAGCCAACAATTCGGGGAGCCCGTGGCCAAAGAAAATGTTATCCCCCAGGATCAAGGCCGACCGGTTTCCAGCAACATGATCCGCTCCGATAATGAACGATTGCGCAAGCCCTTCAGGCCTGGGTTGAACAGCATATGTGAGGGTGATTCCCCACTGTGTCCCATCGGACAGTAGGCGCTGAAAACCGCCTAGGTCCTGCGGCGTGGTGATTAGAAGAATGTCGTGGATGCCAGCCAGCATCAAAGTTGTCAGCGGGTAATAGATCATCGGTTTGTCGTAGACCGGCATCAACTGCTTGGAGATGGCTTGTGTAATAGGATAAAGCCGGGTCCCTGATCCCCCGGCAAGAATAATACCTTTCATTGCGCAGTTTCCTTCGCCGGGAGTTGAAGACAGATCTCCACTATGTCCCTCGCTGAAGTCTGCCAGTGAGGCATAGTGATCCCATATCGTTCCTTGATCTTCGTGGCGTCGAGACATGAATTCTGCGGCCTCATAGCGGCGGTCGGGTATTCCCTCGATGACACTCGTTCAATCCGGATGCGTCGCGCGGTGGCCGCCTCGACAGCCCCAAAGATGAACTCGGCGAAGTCAGCCCAACTGGCGTCCCCGGCAGGCGCAAGATGAAAGACGCCTCGTAGTTCCGGATGACCATCCTGCAGGAGCCGATGTGCGAGTGCCAGGATGGCTGACGCAGCAGCAAGCGCGGAGGTGGGTCGGCCTCTTTGATCGGCGACGACGCGAACAGTATCTTGCTTCGCTGCGAGCGCCAGCATCGTCTTCAGGAAGTTCTGCCCGAAGGGAGAGTAGAGCCAGCCCGCTCGAATGATCACATGATTGGCTGTTGCCGCTCGAACTTCGGCTTCCCCAAGTAGCTTCGACGCACCATAGACTGACAAGGGCTCCGTCTGGTCCGCCTCGGTGTAGGGTGCTGGTTTGGAGCCGGAAAAGACGTAGTCGGATGATATATGGATTATCGGAATGTTAAGCGCGGAGGCCGCCGCCGCGACAGCGCCTGCGCCCTTCGCATTCGTTGCATAGGCCAGATCCGGAAGATCCTCAGCCTTGTCGACAGCGGTGAAAGCCGCTGCGGAAACTATGAGGTCGGGTTGCCTGCAAAGCACCGCCGTCATAACCGAGTCGGGCTTGAGAAGGTCAAGTTCGGGTCGCCCGATAGAGATCAGATCCAGCCCGTGAATCGGCGCAAGGTGCCGCAGGCACCGAAGCAGTTGCCCGTTGTTTCCGGTGACTAGGACACGCATAAGCTTCCTCCAACGAACTGGCCCACGCGGCGAGGAAGGGGTGGTTCGAACCTTTCGCTCAGGGGGCCCCACCACCAAGGGTTGTCCATGAACCACTTGACCGTCTTGTAGAGGCCGGACTCGAAGTCTTCCTGGGCCTGCCATCCCAGCTCATGCTCGAGCTTGAATGCATCGATGGCGTAGCGCGCATCGTGCCCGGGCCGGTCCTCAACGAACCGAATGAGGCGGCTATGCGGAGCCGCCATAGGCATGAGTTCATCCATGATGGCGCATATTTGATTGACCACTTGCAGATTGGAACGCTCGTTACGACCACCGACATTGTATCGGGCCCCCGGACGTCCGTGCGCGGCAATCAAGCCGAGCGCGCGTGCGTGATCATCGACATGAAGCCAGTCGCGCACATTCGATCCGTTACCGTAGATTGGAAGCGCCCGGCCCTGAACCGCATTGAGGATCATCAAAGGGATTAGCTTTTCTGGATACTGGAAAGCCCCATAGTTGTTGGAGCAGTTGGTCACGATGACTGGTAGCCCGTAGGTTCGATGCCAAGCAAAGGCCAAGTGATCGCTCGCCGCTTTCGATGCCGAGTAGGGCGAGGACGGATCATATGAACTTTCTTCGGTGAAGAGGCCTTCGTTGCTCAATGAGCCGTAGACCTCGTCTGTTGAGACATGGACGAACCTAAAGGCATCTGCAGCGTCCGCATCCAGGGTAGCGCGATACCGCCGTGCCGCTTCCAGGAGGCTGAACGTGCCCACGATGTTGGTCTGCACAAAATCAGCAGCACCGTTTATCGACCGATCGACATGGCTTTCAGCGGCGAGATGAAGAATGGCTTGAGGGCGGAACTGCACCAAGGCGTTCAGGACCCGTTCAGTCTCGCAAATATCGGCCCGGATGAAATTGAACTGCGACGTATGCGCAACGGCCGAAAGCGATGCGAGGTTGCCGGCATATGTCAGCTTGTCGATCACAAGTACGTGTGTATCGCAGACCTGAATGAGGTGCCGCACCACCGCCGAACCTATGAAGCCGGCTCCTCCTGTTACGACTATACGCATGGGGCAACTTCCTGATGGTGGACTGGCGCGTCGGCGTGCATCTCTTTCAGGCGTGGCTGCGACGCATCCTTTGGTGAGACAATCACCGGCCCTGCGATGGGCCATCTGATGCCGATATCCGGATCGTCCCATGCAATCCCGCCCTCATGCGACGCGCTATAGGGTGCTGTTACTTTGTAATTGGTGATTGTATCCGGCTCGAGGCTCATGAAACCATGAGCAAATCCTTCCGAGATCCAGATCTGAAATCCGTTCTCGGCGGATAAGACCATTCCGAACCAGTCCCCGAATGTCGATGAATTGGTCCTAAGGTCAACGGCGACATCGAAAATGGCGCCTCGGGGGACGGTAACCAACTTGCCCTGTTGAACCGGTGAACGTTGGTAGTGGAGCCCCCTTACCGTCGCCGGGCGGGAGCAAAGTGATTGGTTGTCCTGTACAAATCTCACGTCCGCCACCTGGGACCTGAAGAAATCCTCGCAAAAAAGCTCGCAGAAATATCCGCGGTCATCAGAATGTCTGCTTGGGATGATCACGACGACGCCTGCAAGTGTGGTGGGTTCGATCCTCATGGTGACTCCTGTTGGCGATCAGGCGCTTGACCTGATTACGGAGACGTCAATTTCGAGGATTGGCCGGATGCGGTACGTTGAGATGCACCTTCAGCTGCATGTCTGAAGCGCGCTCTCATCGATCAGTCCCAACCCTAAGCGGATGGTACCTTGGATCGGATGGCCTCGCGCAGTTGACCGTTCGGACGAATAGCAGCACCTTTCGGCTTAGAAATGGGCGAGGCCGCCGACGCTGCTGGCAGGCTACTGTGGGAAGCCGTAGCGCACGGTTATCTCCCAAAGCTCGCGATTTATGCTGACCAGGGACGCAATGCTGTCTTTGATCCGTCCCACTTCGGCATCATCAAGGGCTTCTACCTTGCCATACTTTATAGCGTCCTTGCTTTCAAAAATGCGCAGGGACTGCGTCAATCCGATTTCTCCTGCGGGATCGAATGAATAGATACAGTGATTATACTTGTTGCGCAGCTTAGCCTCGTCACCTAACCGGCGGGTCACGTCAAGGACATCTGCGCGGCAGCGCGGCTCTGTCCTTTTCATCTTTGCCAGACGCTCGACAAGATCCATGCGCGCGCGGGGCGTATTGAGGGTCAGGAAAATGACAATTGCTGTCTCTTTGTCGACACCTGCCAAGCCGGCGATCATGTGGATGAGCAGGCTCTCGGTATTGGTCCACGTGTAGTTCATCTGACCGACGAGGAGGAGTACGTCCTTGAACTTGGGCATTGTGCTTTCGATCCTGAAGACCGCGTGAATCGTATATTGCCTTGGGTATGATGAGAGCGTCCGCGGTGAGCCATTTTACTGTGCCAAGCGAGCTTCGTCATCCCGTGCTGTAGTCGGACCAAGGATTGCGACAGACGCGACCCATGAGGGCAGCCCGGCAAGAGATGACAGTGGCACATGGGCCGGCGAAGGGGAGGTTTCCCTCCCGTAGCTGAAATCCATGAGGGTCAGTCCGTAAGATCGGTTTTTCAGGCGTAGTTGAGGTCGAAGGCCCCGAAACCCTCCAGCTCCCTCTTCCGACGTAGTCGACCTTCCAATGGCTTAGTTCAAGCGGGCCAGAAGGGCAGGGGGCTAGCCCCAATTGGCAACTTATCGATCTCGCCTGACGGGCACACACTTCGGCCCGTGGATTGGCCTGCGTCCGGCGAGGAGGCTGGTGTGCCAACCACTCCCCGCAACAAGCACGGGAGGACCGTCGATCAAACCAGACACAGGTTTCGCTGCGGGCCTTTTTCGCCCGCGATTTCACAACCTCATTCGCCCGACCAAGGCCCCAAGGAGATGAAGGGTGGTCACGTTGCGGCAATGGAACGACAAGGGACATCATCATGTCGAGCAAGCGTAGCAACCACGAGATGAACCTGTTTCCGATCTTCAATGATGACGATCAGGAACAACAGCAGCAACAGCAGCAGAGGCAGAAGGAGCAGCAAGAGCAGGCTCAGGACCAGTCACAATGGTCCAATCAGAACCAGCATCAGACGAGTGAGTCGACCAACCTGAACGGCAACGGCAACCTTAATCTGAATGGTAGTGCTAATCTGAATGGCAACGCCAATTTGAACGGCAATGCCAACTTCAACGCCAGCGAGAACATCAATGAGAACGTCAATGAGACCACGGTCGATGTTGGTGTAACCGTTGATGTTGCCATGGATGGCTACCTTCCGGATGACGACGACTTTGCAGACATTGACGTCAGCGGTGGCAGCTCCGTGGAAGGCGTCTTCAACATCAAGTTCGAAGACATCCTGAACGAGGCGCTCGACGGCGAAGGCAATGACGTCGGCAATGTCCTGAGCCAGGTCGCCAACATTCAGGACGACGACCATCTTGGTTCTGCGTCCGTCAACAACAACGGAAACTTCGAGCTCCATCAAGGCGCTTCCGGAGGATTCGCGATCGCCAGTGATGGCATCGACGCCGGCGGCTCCGGAGGAGACGGTGGCAACGATGCTGATGCGGATGGCGGTGATGGTGACGACGGCGGCGATTCGACCGCCGGAGGAGCAACCGGCGGCGCAGGCACCGGGGGATCTGCTGGAAGCGCAGCGCTAGGCGGCATCAGTGTCGGCGGTCTTGCAGCCGGCGGCTATGGCGACAGTGGTGACGCCACAAGCGGTGACGCGGACGGCGCCCGTGGCGGAAGCGGCAACGGTGCCCGCGGTGGCGACGCCCTTGGCGTTGGCCTTGGGCTGGGCCTTGGCCTGGGTGCGGGTCTGGCGTTCGGTGGAGAGGGTGACTCCGGTGGAGATAGTGAAGGCGGCAATGGCGGCGACGGCGACGACGGCGGTGATGCCGACGGCGGCAACGCTGGTGCCGGCGGCGCTGGCACCGGTGGAGACGCGATCCCCGTCGTGGGCTCGCTGGGCCTGATCAACCCGATCCTGGTCGGCGGCAATGACGGCGGTGATGGCTACGGCGGCGATCCGGCTGGTGGTGCTGGCGGCGGCGGCGGTGCCGGTGGTGCCGGTGGTGCCGGCGGTGGCAGCGGCACGGCCGGGGCAGGCGGTGCCGGTGGTGCAGCAACCGGAAGCGGGAGTGGCACCGGCAGTGGCAGTGGCAGTGGCGCTGCGACCGGTGGCGCCGGTGGTGCTGGGACAGGCGGGGCCGGCGGTGACGCGGACAGCGGTGACGCGACGAGCGGAGCGGCCACAGGTGGAGCCGGCTGGGCCGGCGGCGGTGACGGCGGCGCAGCCCTCAGCGGTGCCTGGGCGGACGGCTTCGGCGGTGATGCCTTCGGCGGCTGGTCCATGGGTGGTGCCGGTGGTGCCGGCGGTGCCGGTGGCACGGCAACGACAGGCTACGGCGGCGCCGGTGGCTCAGGCGGTACCTGGGGTTCGAGCAATGGCGATGACGGCTTCGTCACCGGCACGAGCTCGGCATCGGCGGATGCAGCCATCGACACCAATGCCTTCAACCAGGAGATCGTGCTGGGAGCAAACCTGCAGCAGAACGCGATCGACATGACGATCGTCGGCGGTAGCCTGACCAGCAACGTCATCGGCGAGGATGATGACGCCGCCTAAGGGTGGCGCATCGCCCCGACATTGAAATGGATCTGCGCGATGATTTCGCGCAGATCCACCCACTGGGACCTCGCCACCGACGAGATCCAGCCAAGGAGTGCTCATCATGCTTGGTATGGACAAGACCACCGAAGAGATTTCACACTTTATCGGGATATTCCACACAAGTTTGGAGGCGGCTCGGCAAAGGGATAGTTACGATGACTTCTCCTTCTCGCTTCCTCGACAAGACGTTCAATCAAACACCAGCGAAAGCGAAACGTTCGCCACGCCGTTCGAGCTTCTAGGCTATGACCCATTCCTCTTCTACCGGCCGGTTGCGCCGCTCTTTCCTAAGGCGACTTTCTGGGAAGTTCCTTCACCTGTGATGGCGGCTCAGTCGGTGGTCGAATGGCGAGAGTCGCCCCCCCCCGACACGCAGCTGATGGTGCGAATGCCGGCTCCCGTACCGGCGGCCGAAATCGAGATGCCCCCGATTGAGCCAGTTGGCTCCGTGCTCAACTACATCCAGCAGCATATCATCCTCAGTGACAATGACGTGTTCTCGGTCGGAAACCACGCCTTGGCGGTCGTCGGGACAACAATGGCCACGAAGTCGCTGCTTGATGCGGCGGACATGATCACGTCCATGTTCCCGCTCTCGGACGTCGAAGCTCCCGGATCGGTCGATGAGATGATCTCGCTTGTAAAGACCGCCGCGGAGGCACTCGATGTTGCGGCCCAGGAGGGCGATTTTCTCGTTGCCCAGACCGGCGCTCTTTCGGGAAGCTACGTCAACGGTGAGCTGGTAACGGAGGTCCCTCGGCTTGAGGACTATCACTCATTTGAGGATGAAGAAGATGAAGGGTCAGACGATGCAGCCGGCGATGCCGGCGACCTGGCTCTAGCCAACAGTGGACCTCTTGCGGAAGCGTCGGTTACCATAGAGGCTGGCGAGAATGTGCTAGTCAACAATGCCGTACTGAAGACGCTCTGGACCGGTGCGAAGGTCACCGCCGTCCTCGGCGACCATGTGGAGGTGAATGCAATTGTCCAGATCAACGCGATCTGGGACGAGGACGATCTCGGGGTGGCATTCGCCGGCTGGAACAGCGGCGATCCGAACCAGCTCTTCAACATAGCGAGCTTTGAGCGGGAGGGTGGTTCTACTGATGGGCAAGACACCATATCAGAAGCATTTCCTGCCTTCTGGACGGTCACGAAAATCAGCGGTGACCTGATGATCGTCAACTGGATCGAGCAGTACACCTTCGTCAGCGACCAGGACATCGGGATCGTCTCCGCCTCTGGAGGGCATGCCCATATCGTCAGCGGCGGCAATACCGGCGTCAACCACGTGTCGATCTACGAGCTTGGGTTTGCCTATGACCTGATCATCATTGGCGGGTCGGTATATGACGCAAGCATCATCCAGCAGTTCAATATCCTGTTTGATTCCGACACAGTTGATGGCGCCGGCGGCTTCGAAACCTCCGGTGCGGGCACCGTTTCCTCGTCTGGCAACCTCCTTTGGAACCAGGCGACAATCTTCAACATCGGCGCGGCCGACCGGTTCGAGGGGCTGTCGCAAGACTACGTAAATGCGGCGATGTCGGCCGCCGGCGGTGAATTGGATCTATCTGCTGAGATCCTCGATGATCCTGCATTCGCGGGCTTGGCTGGCTTGCGCGTCCTCTACATCAGCGGTGATATGATCAACCTGCAACTGGTGCGGCAGACGAATATCGTCGGCGACAACGACCAGATCGCGCTGGCAATGGATGCGATGGTGCCGCGCACGGGCGCAAGCTACGTGGTTGAGACCGGTGGCAATACGCTCGTCAACAATGCTGCCATTCTAGACCTGGACTCCCTCGGCAAGACCTATGTCGGGGGCGAGCAGTATTCCCAAGAAACGCTCATACAGGCTGAGTTTATCTCCTCACGGCCGGACCTGGGCGGGCAAGATCCGACGCTCCTTGCAAGTGAAGCGGTACTTTTTCTTGATGACAGCATGCTTGAGCCGGATCCAGACCCGGCACCTGGGGTCCTAATCGTTGCTGATCATACCCAGAGCCAGGACGACGGCCTGCAAACGATACTGCACTAGGGGAGACAGGTCTTGAACATTCGACATGAGAGCTTTTCACAAGGGGGCTCGTCTTTGCCAAGGGTCGGTAACGTTGGGCTGACGCCGGCTGATCCGAAGCTCCGAGACTCCTTCGAGAAGATCGACCGTGCGGTCGAAGCCTGTCTGCGAGTGGCGGAAGGTCCGCCTGCTTCCGAGGTATTGCTTCGCGAGGTGCGGGATCCCCAAGAGCGGCCGGAGGCTTCTGATGATGATATCATTTCGGTCGACGCTGTGTCGCCCGAAGACCTGGGTATGCAGGAGACGGTCGCACGGGATGACGGTCCTCGAGCGAAGACAGTCGAGGGCATGACCACGATAGACGGAGACTGCGGTCCGATCGAAGCCAAGAGCAGTCGTGAGGATGTGGGAAAGACGTTCTCTTCTGGAGGCGGCAAGGGCTCCGGGAATGGCAATGGGACGTTTCACAAGCGTCTGGGTCCGATCGATTTTGATGCCAGTCTCAAGGCGGCACTGAAAGCGGTGCGTCATAACCTGGCAGTCGTCATGCTGTTCACGGTGATCAGCAACATCCTCGTGCTCGCCATCCCTATCTACCTGTTCCAGATATCGGACCGGGTGCTGACCAGTCGCTCGATCGAAACTCTGGTCATGCTTACGGTGATCATCGTGGGGGCGATCCTGCTGCAGGCGATGTTCGATGCACTCCGGCGCTTCATCCTGATGCGTACTGCGGTCGAGGTCGCTGCCAATCTGGGAGCGCCCATTCTTGGCGCCGCGGCACGCGCTTCGTTGCAGGGCTCGGGAAAGGAGTATCAGACGCTCGGTGACCTGCAGCAGGTTCGCTCCTTCCTCGTCTCTCGCACTCTCCTCGCCTTCCTGGATGCACCGATAGCACCGCTATTCGTGCTTGCAGTCTTCCTCATTCACTTTGATCTCGGCCTGATCGTGGTCGCCACGGCCATCGTCCTTCTCATCCTGACGCAAATCAACCAGAAGCTCACAGCTACACCGTTCACTGAGGCCAACACAGCGCAGGTGAAGGCCAATCTACATGTCGAGTCGATGTCCCGCAATTCTCAGATCATCAATGCGCTGGCGATGATACCGGAGGCGGTGCGCATATGGGGGAGAGACACCGCAACGTCATTGAGAGCACAGGTGGTTGCGCAGGATCGCAACATTGCAATTGCCGCTCTTTCCAAGGCAGTGCGTCTGCTGACACAAGTAGCCCTTCTCGGCTGGGGCGCCTTCCTGTCGCTAGAAGGGCAATTGACCGGAGGGATGGTCATTGCCGCATCTATCATTGCAGGGCGGGCCCTGGCACCCATCGAGGGTGCTATCGAGGGGTGGAACCAATACAGCCAAGCACGTTCAGCCTACGGACGGATTACTGCTCTACTGACATCTTCACCACTTGCTTTCGAACGGTTGAGCCTCCCCAAGCCGGAAGGTCGGCTGGATGTGGAGCGGCTACTATATGTCCCACAAGGCACGAAACGCGTAGTCCTGAACGGCCTGTCCTTCTGCCTGCAACCCGGTGACTCTCTCGCCATCATAGGCAACTCCGGCGCCGGCAAAACGACGCTCGGCAAGATGCTGGTCGGGTCAATCCTGCCTACGTCCGGAAGTGTTCGCCTCGACCTGATGGACCTGCGAAACTGGGATCAGCGGCAATTCGGGGAGAATATCGGCTATCTGCCTCAGGATGTGCAACTCTTTCCAGGAACGATCAAGGCGAATATCGCCCGGATGCGCACGGATGTGGACGACGAAGCAATCTATCGCGCTGCCGTGCTTGCTGACGTTCATGAAATGATCGCCAACCTGCCACACGGCTACGAAACCATGGTGGCGGGGGACGGCTCACCGCTGTCCGGTGGTCAGAAGCAGCGGGTCGCATTGGCGCGCGCCTTTTTCGGTGATCCACGCTTCGTGGTGCTGGATGAACCGAATTCGAACCTTGATAATGCTGGAGATGCTGCACTCAAGCGTGCGCTCAAGCATGCAAAGGAAAACGGTATCACCGTTGCTACCATCACGCAGCGCCCCGAGCTGCTTCACATCGTCGACAAGATCCTCCTTTTGGTAAATGGCACCGTGGCGTTGTTTGGAACGCGGGGTGACGTCCTGCAGGCTCTGGAGGGCCGCGGCATCAGCGTAACCACCGGCTCCTTCGGCCATCAGTTGCAGTAGGAAAGTGCCATGAGTGACATCGCCAAAGTTCACGACATTCAATGGTATTCCGAAGTTCCGCGCTCCATCTGGAAGCAGACGCTGATCGGCTTGCTTCTGATGGCGCTGTTCCTCGGTGGGTTTGGCACATGGGCCCTGACCGCGCCCCTCGCTGCTGCGGTGATCGCACAAGGAAGTTTCGTCGCCACAGGCCGCAACAAGATCGTTCAGCATCTGGAGGGCGGCGTGATCCGCGAGCTTCTCGTCAAAGAAGGCGATCGTGTTGTGGAGGGGCAACCGCTCGTAATTCTGGATGAGACGGCGGCCCGTGCCAAGAGCAGGGAGCTGTTTCTGCGCCGGGTCCTTCTGGAAGCCACGGCAGCACGGCTGACGGTGCAATCGGAACAGGGGGGGCGCTATGTGCCGCCGCCCCTCGTCGCTGGCCACCGCAACGATTCCGAGGTCAATTCCATCCTTCGGAGCCAGGAACTCAATTTCAAGGCCCAGCAGGTGAAACTCTCGGGAGAGCTGTCCTTGTTGGTGCAAAATATGGAGGCTCTTCGATTCAGGGCCAAAGGTTATTCGCGTCAGAGGGATGCGTACCTGCAGCAACTGAATTTGCTCAAGGCAGAACATGAGAGCAAGAAGCTGCTGCAAAAGAAGGGTGTTATACGCGCGAACGACGTCCGAACCTTGGAGCGTGCCATGGCCGATGCGACGGGGCAGATTGGGCGGCTGGAGGCGGAGGTTGCGGAAACCGAGGCCCAGATAGTCAAGACGAAGCAGGAAATGGAGAGGGCACATCAGTTATATAGGCAGGATGCTCTCGATCGCCTGCAGGATATTCAGAGTGAGCGGGACATGGTGCGCGAGCAACTTACACAGGCGGAAAACGTCTTGGAGCGGGCCACAATTCATTCTCCGGTGACCGGCGTCGTGGTACGGACTCACTACAACACGACAGGCGGGGTCATCGAGAGCGGGAAGGGAATCCTCGAGATCCTGCCCTCTGGCGTGCCGCTTATCATCGAGGTCCAGATCCCCCGCACTTCGATCGACCGCGTGAGAGCGGGACAGACGGCAACCGTCCGTCTCATCTCACTGAACCAGCGGACAACGCCGGTTTTGAACGGGAAGGTCATCTACGTCTCGGCGGACGCGTTACAGGACGCCCGCGAGGCGAGCCAGGACGTCTATGTCGCCCGCGTCGATGTGCCTTCCCAGGAATTGGCCCGGGTTCATGGCTTCAGTCCCACGCCAGGCATGCCGGCTGAAGTGATGGTCCAGACGGAATCGCGAACGTTCTTCAATTATCTTGCCAAGCCGATTACAGACAGCATGTCGCGGGCATTCACGGAGCGATAGGTCGGGGCAGAGGAGTTCGCGCCGTGGCCGCTTATTTGCTTGGCATAGGT
Organism: Pseudorhizobium banfieldiae; assembly: GCF_000967425.1. Taxonomy (NCBI): domain Bacteria; kingdom Pseudomonadati; phylum Pseudomonadota; class Alphaproteobacteria; order Hyphomicrobiales; family Rhizobiaceae; genus Pseudorhizobium; species Pseudorhizobium banfieldiae. Next base: position 3,228,366 of record NZ_FO082820.1, on the reverse strand, counting down.
GCGGCGGATGCGAGGAGGGTGGCCGTCGGAGGGCTATAGGCGTAGCCACCTCCGATAGCGATGTTCAGCGACACGAAATCCTGGGCCATCTGCCGCACAGCCTCTGCGAGGTTCGCCTGAGCCGTGGATACCTGGCGTTGGGCGTCCAGAACGTCAAGCAGGGACGAGGCGCCATCGCGATAACTTGCGGTGGCAAGCTCCAACGCTTCCTCATAGGAGCGCACGGTATCGCGCAGGGCCGCGACGATGCGGGTGTCCCTCGCCACGGCGGCGAGAGCATTCTCGACTTCCTCGACAGCATCTAGAACAGTCTGCTTCCACGCGAGATAGGCTTCGCGTGCTATGGATTCCGATGCGCTTACGTTGGCTTTCAGAGCGCCGCCGTCGAAGATCGGCAGGGAGAGGGCAGGCCCGAACGACCACGATAAGATACCGCTCTCGCCACTGCTGATGCGCGTATAAGACGGGCGGATCGAGCCGCCTAGGGTGACGGCTGGGTAGAGTTGTGCCTCGGCAACTCCAATCTCGGCAACGGCGGCTGCGAGTTGCCGTTCGGCTGCTCGAATGTCGGGTCGGTTGCGAATGAGGTCCGCCGGTACGCCAGCATTTGCCTTGAAACGGGCCACCGGCTGGCGAGCTCCCTTCTGCAGTTCAGGCAGAAGTGCGGAGGCCGGAAGAGCCAGTAGCGTGGCGACCCGATGGGTCGCACTGCGGAACTGCGTTTCAAGCCTAGGGATCTCTGCGAGTGTGGTGTTGACCAGACCTTCAGCCTGAACGACATCCAGACGCGACGCTGCACCGGCTTCAAGCTGAAGGCGCGTCAGGTCAAGTGTCTCTCGACGTGAGGAAAGGCTCTGCCGGGCGAGCGCCATACGCTCCTGGTAGTAGCGGACGTCGATGTAAGCGGCGACGACCTGGGAGAGCAGGGTGAGCCGGGCCACGTCCACGCTGGCATAGGAAGCATCGAGCTGTGCAAGCGCGCTCTCCCGCGACCGCTTATACAGCCCGAAGAGATCCAGCAACCAGGACGCGTCGAGAGCTCCGGCCACCGTCGTTTGCGGTGAGGTGGAGGTCGGGCTCAGAGAGCCGCCGATGTCTCTGGTGCCGCTCCGTTCCGCCTGTGCTCCGAAGTCGAGTGCGGGTAGTGCGCCCGCGCCGGCCTGAACCACGGCAGCCTCGGCCTGGTTGATCCGTTCAAGCGCCTGAAGAACGTCCAGGTTCTGAGACAGGCCCTGTTCGACATAGCCGTTAAGGCGGCTGTCATTGAAGGCGGTCCACCAGGCGTGCGCCGACACATCGCCATTGCTGCTGGCTGGCCCTTCCGTGAACTGCGCGGGGAGAGCGATTTCTGGCGCAGCATGCTCCGGTCCGACGACACAGCCGGAAAGGAGAAGAAAAGCGAGAGGTGCCGCTAAGTGGATGGGTTTCATGTACTGCCTGCGTTCCGCCAAACAAGATTTGTCTCCCGATGGTTATCGGGACCCGCCGGAACTCAAGGCGTTTCATTTATATTACCAATTAAGCTTAATAATAGGTTACGGCGGACCGAATAGGCCGCCCTTCCGCCGAGGTTAGCGGAGTCCAAACACTGCATTGAATGACCTGCCACGACGACCAGGATCGGAATCTATAGTGGCTCCTTCGTGATTAGCTATGCTGCTGGCTCGTTGGACGTCGTCCCGCGAAGTCGGCTCCCAGCCCTGTTGATGACCCCGCAGAAGGAGCACTTAACCCGGATTGCGCTGCCTGCCTGATCGCATCGAGGGAGCGTCGCCGACAGGGTGATCGCTGTCTCTCGTGATCAGTTCTGCAATCAGAAGTGGGCAGATCCAGTGCCGCTACCCTTTGATAGGGCGATGAACGTGCAGGGTGGATTGCCGTTTTGTTGGTTATTAAGGCCATTGCGGGCAGATCTTTTCTGTCCTCGGCCTTAGTGGCAGCTAATTGTAGTTGCCGCATCTGTTCCTCGTCCAGGGACTCTTGCGTGAGTTCTTCCCCGTTTTTGGACGTTCGGCCGACAATACACCAGGCGATGACAGCGAAAAGGCAACCTACCAGAACGAAAGCAAAAACACTATTGCCGCTCCTCCCAAAGCAGCTACTGATTGCCAAATTAATAGCGGAGGATGCGCTGCAGGAGGAGATGTCTATTAGTAGATACTACCTTTGCGGAGGTCCCGACTGGCCATCAAGGCGGACGTGGCATTCTCTCGAACACTGCAATGTCCGCTACCGACGGAGCGCCCAGTTGTCCGCTTCGCCACGATACCCACTTTTGGAAAACAAGTACGACCGCTCCTATAGTTCACCGGTTTGATGCGGCGATTATGTTGGCTTCCTTTGCCTGCCCACGGAAGACTACCCCAACTCAAGGGTTGTAAGGGCGAAGACGCCATTGGTATCAAGCCGTGGCTTGCCATTCTTGTACATTCTCGCTGTTGCGAAGCTCGGCGCCATGCCGTGCCCTTCGAGGATGCGTGAAAACGCGGTCTGCATTTCAGGAACGTCCACGTGTAAGGTCTCGTTCGGGGCGAGGTTGACGCAAGCATTCAACAACCATTCGGCATCTTCCAGGCTATCCGCGAAAAGCGGCCCGATCTTGCAGCCGTGATGACAACGGCGGACTACCGCATACCCTGTAATCGCCCCGTCATGCTCGACCGCGATCGCTTGTCTCGGCGGTTGGAGCCACGCGCCAAGGAATGCTTCCCTTCCGCAAGGGAACTTCTGCGCATCATAGGCAACAATTTCACGCACCATTTGTGGTGATATGGAAGAGCATGCTTCTGTGCTGGGGCGGAGCAAATCAATCCTGCCGCTCCAGCGGATCGTCTTGTAGGCTTCCACGAAACCTTTTCGCGCGTAATTTTCCTGCTGCTCCGGAACGCCGTCCAGACCGACAATTCGTCCCGTCAAGAGATGCATGCCGGCGTCCCACACGCGCTTGCCAAAGCCTCTACCGCGATAGTTCTCAAGGCAGATATAGAGTCCGATGAAGCCAAAGTTCCCGGTATAACGGACTGCTGAAATACCTGCGACCAGCCTGTCGTCGCTGAAGCAGCCTATGAAGCCAGCCGGGTCTGCGTTGTAGAAGGCGGTAGCGTCTGCCAATCCCGGGTTCCAACCTTCTTTTCGGGCCCAATCAAGCAGAAGCTCCACCTCCTCAAAGGTAAGCCGGCGAATGTTACAGTAATCGTTCACGTGGTGCATGCTCCGCTTACCGGGGCAAATGACTCGAGGATGCCGGCATAACGCTTCTGAAGCGGATACGCATAAGCGCCTTGCTTGGCGGTGGTAAGTCCCAGCGTGACAAGGCATTCTGCCTGTTTGACGGCGGCCGCGACCCCGTCGACGACGGGGACGCCGTATTCGGCCTGCAACTGCCTTGGCAAATCCGCCATGCCGGCACAGCCGAGCACGATGGCTTCAGCGCGGTCTTCGCGCAGTGCGCGCTCGATCTCGCGGCACAAGCGTTCGCGCGCCGACGAGGTAGGATCTTCCAAGGAGAGCACGGGAATATCGGCGGCGCGAACGGTTGCACGGCGACCGACGCCATAGCGATCCATCAGCGCTTCCAGCGGCAGCCTTGATCGTTCCATCGTCGTTACAACGGTGAAGCGCTGGGCGATGAAGGAGGCCGTCGCGACGGCTGCCTCGCAGATGCCGATCACGGGGATCGCGGCTGCGCAGCGCGCTGCATCAAGTCCCGTATCGTCGAAGCAAGCGATGATCGCGGCCTGAGCCCTGTCTCGCTCGCCGAGCCGGACTGCCTGTAGCAGTCCGGGGACGGCCAGGGCTTCGTCGTAATAGCCCTCGATCGAGGCGGGTCCCATGCTCGACGTGACAGGAAGAAGCTCCGTGTCGGCTGCCGCGACGGCTTCGGCTGCCGCTGCAATACGCTCCGTCATGCTCGCGGTCGTATTCGGATTGACGATGAGAATGCGCATGGGGACGATCAGCCCTTGAGCCGCCTCCGGTTGAGGCGAAGGATGAGTAGGACGGCTGCGACAATGACCAGGAAGGAGAAGGCGGTGGTTACCGTGCCGAGGGCATAGAGCACTGGCGTCGTCACGTTGGTCGTCATCGCGTAGATCTCGAGCGGCAAGGTGTTGTAGGTGCCAGCCGCCAGCAGGGTGCGTGCGAACTCGTCATAGGAGAGGGTGAAACCAAACAGGCCGACGCCGATCAGGCTGGGGGCGATGATCGGCAGCAGCACATGCCGGAAGGTTTGCCAGGAGGAGGCGCCGAGATCACGGGCAGCCTCTTCGTAAACGGGCGAGAATCGGTTGAAGACGGCAAACATGATGAGCACGCCGAAGGGCAGCGTCCAGGTCATGTGGGCGCCGAAGGCGGAGGAATACCACGCCGGCTGAAGCCCCAGTTGCTGAAAAAGAACGCCGATCCCAAGAGAGATGATGATCGATGGAACGACCAGGCTCGCAACGGCAAGGTAGAAGAGAGCGGAGGCGCCGAAGAAACGCCGCCGGAAAGCCAGTCCCGCCAGCAGCGAAACCACGACAGTCGCCGCCATCACCATGAGGCCCAGCGTGAGCGAGCGTCGGAAGGAGCCGCCGAAGTCGCCCACCGCCTGGGTTTCGAACAGGTTGGCAAACCAGCGCAGCGAGACCCCGTTCAGGGGAAAGGTCAAACCGCCATTGGGCCCCTGGAAGGACAGGATCAGGATTGCCGAAAGCGGTCCGTAGAGAAAAAGGACGAACAGTCCGAAGAACAGCGCCAGGATGTAGAATTCGCGGGAGCGGGCTTCTCTTTGCATCTAGAGCTCCTTGCGAATGTCGACAATGCGCAGGATGCCGGCCACCATCAATAGAACAAGGACGAGCAGCACCACGGCATTCGCGGCGGCTGCAGGATACTGAAGCAGCGACATCTGGTTCTTCATCATCAGGGCCACGGATGCGCTCTGGCCTCCGGACATGACCTGCACGGTCGAGAAGTCAGCCATCACGAGGGTGACGACGAAGATCGTCCCGATCGCCATCCCGGGTTTGGCGAGAGGAAGCACGACGTTCACCAGCGTCTGCCAACTGCTGGCGCCTGCATCGCGGGCGGCTTCCAACAGCGTCCGATCAATGCGCATGAGCGTGTTGAAAATGGGGGTTACCATGAACAGCGTGTAGAGATGCACCATCGCAAGCACCACCGCGAAGTCCGAGTAGAGAAGCCATTCGACGGGTTCGCTGACGATGCCAGTGTTGATCAAGCCGGAGTTGATCAGACCGTTCCGGCCGAGGACCGGGATCCAGGAGATCATCCGGATGATGTTCGAGGTCAGGAAGGGCACGGTGCAGAGGAGGAAGAGCACCATCTGCATGGCTGCGCTTCTGACATGGAAGGCGAGGAAGTAGGCCACCCAGAAGCCGACGAAGAGGGTGATGGCCCAGACCAGGAAGGCAAATTTCAGGGTGTTGAGGTAGGTCTTCCACGTCACCCAGGACCCCAGCGTCTCCGTATAGTTGAACGTGACGAAGTCGGGGTACATGGCCGCGAAGTCGTAGTCCCAGAAACTGACCACGCCGATCATCAGGATCGGCAGCAGCAGAAAGCCACCGAGGATGAGGGCAAGCGGTGTCGCCTGCAGGTAGGAAACCAGCCTGCCGCTCGATCCAACCCGGCGCGCCGGCTTGCTGCCAGCTCTTGCCGAGGCTGCCTGTGATGCGGTGATCGTCGCCATGTGTTGTCCTCGTCAAGGAGGCGGCCGGCAGCTTCGCACCGGCCGCGAGGTAATCAAGCTGCGATGAACTCGTTCCAGCGGCGGACCATGTAGCGGTCTTCGTCCATCACCGAGTTCCAGCAGGCGACGTGGCCCATGCGCTCTTCGAACGAGCCGCCGTCACGGACGGCGCCGGCTTTTTCCATGACCTTGCCTTCTGGGGAAAGGATATCACCTGCAGCTGGCTTGCCTTCGATCCAGTAGCCCCATTCGTCAGCCGACATGTATTCCTTGGCGGTATCCATGCAGGCGGAATAGTACCCCTGGCGGTTGAGATAGCCGCCAACCCAGCCCGAGGTGTACCAGTTAATGTACTCGTAGGCCGCATCGAGCTGTGCGCCCGACAGGTGCGAGGCGAGACCGAGGCCGCCACCCCAGGAGCGGTAACCCTCCTTTAGCGGCTGGTATTTGCAGGCGATCCCCTTGGAGCGGACGGCGGCAACGGCTGGCGACCACATGGACTGGATCACCACTTCGCCCGAAGCCATGAGGTTGACCGACTCGTCGAAGGACTTCCAGAAGGCGCGGAACTGGCCCTCCTGCTTGGCCTTGATAAGGAAATCGATCGTGGCGTCGATCTCTTCCTTGGTCATGTTGCCCTTGTCGGCATATTTGATGTTGCCCATGGCTTCCATGATCATCGCCGCGTCCATGATTCCGATCGAAGGGATGTTCAGGATCGAGGTTTTGCCCTTGAAGGCCGGATCCATGATGTCGGCCCAGGTGGTGATCTCACGGCCGACGAGATCAGGCCGGATGCCGAGCGTATCGGCGTTGTAGATGGTCGGCATCATGGTGAAGAGCTCGGTCTCGCCGGAAGCGAAGGTCTTGGCGTCCTTGGTCTCGACATAGCCGACGGTGTGCGGCGCCGTTCCCTGCGCGATGACGCTGTCCGGGGTGAGCTTGCCGTTTTTGAAGAGCGGCACGACCTTGTCGTAGTATTTCAGCTTCGCGGTTTCCATGGGCTGGATCACACCGGTCGGATAGACCTTCTTCAGGATCCAGTATTCGATGTCGGCGATGTCGTAGGAGTTTGGCTGGGTCACGGCGCGCTGCGCGGCGGCGTCAGAATCCGTCGCCGTCATCTCAAGCGTGATGCCAAGGTCCTTTTTGCACTGCTCGGCGATTGCATTGATGTTCGAGACGCCGGTTCCGAACTGACGAAGGGTGATGTTGGACTGGGCCCAGATGGTCGGGAAACCGGTGATGGCCCCCGAGCCTGCTGCCAGGCCTGCTGCTGCTGCACCCGTCTTGAGAAGGGCGCGTCGGGAGATGCCTTTTTTCTCTGCGTACTGAGTGGTGGTCATTTTTCTTCTCCTCTGTTGGCGGTGGCCGTTTTTCTTTTTCTGTGAAGTCAGTGCTGAGTGCGTCCGAGGACGATGACGTCCTCCTTTCCCCAGCAAAGAGGCAGTGCTTCGCCGACGCGGATGGGATTGGCGAAGAAATCCCGGTCACGAAGCAGGATGGTGAAATCCTCCAGACCGGCGCCGGCGACGGTGAGCTTTACCGAGGCACCGCGGTACTCGATGTTGCTCACCGAGCCCGTGAAGCCGAGGCCGTTTATGTCCTCAGTTCCGATCCGGACGCGATCGGTGCGGATGGCGAGATCCGCCGTGTCGCTGAAGGGCATCCTGTTGTCCCCGGCGACGAACGTGCCACCCTGTGGGACAGCAATGGTCATGACTCCGTTCCGGCGGTCGGTGATGCGCCCGGAGATGACGTTGTGGTCGCCCATGAACCTGGCGACGAATGCGGTCGCCGGCTGCTCAAAGACCGTCCGTGGCGGTGCGGCCTGTTCGATCCGGCCATCGTTCATCACGACGATCAGGTCGGCGAGCGCCATCGCCTCTTCCTGACTGTGTGTCACGTGAACGAAGGTAATCCCCAGCGACGTCTGAAGCTTCTTCAGTTCGGCCCGCATCCGAACCTTGAGGAAGGGATCAAGCGCGGAAAGGGGTTCGTCGAGAAGGAGTGCCTGAGGATTGGTGATGAGTGCACGTGCCAGCGCGACACGCTGCTGCTGCCCGCCGGAAAGCTGCGCTGGCTTACGTGTCGCATAGGCTTGCAGCTCCATCAGTTGGAGCATTTCCATCGCCTTCGCCCGGCGTTCGACCTTGGGTAGTCCCTTCATCTTGAGGCTGAAGGCGACATTGTCGACCAGGTCGAGATGGGGGAAGAGGGCGTAGGACTGGAACATCATAGCCGTTCCGCGCCGCGCCGGAGGGAGGTCCGTCACCACGATGGTGCCGAGGCGAACGTCGCCGCTGCTGATCGTCTCATGCCCGGCAATCATTCGGAGCGTGGAGGTCTTTCCGCATCCGGAAGGACCGAGCAGACAGCAATAGGTCCCACCAGGGATCTTGAGGCTGATGGCTTCCACCGCGGTGGTGGTGCCATAGACCTTGGTTACGGATGCAATGTCTATTTCAGATGCTTTGCTCATCGCTGTTCCCCTGCAATGACTTCTATGCAGGGACCGTGCCAGATCGGAAAAGACTGGCAGTGAGCAGCTAAAGCAGGAGGAAAACAGGCTCTTTCGAATACACAAGCACCAGGGGCTGAAGAGCTTGCGCAAAATCACGACACAGACATGATCAAATTGTATGCAATCTCAATGCTGTTTCGTGAACACTTGGCAGGTTCTGGAGGAGCCTGTAGAAGAGTGCGATCCAGGATCGCCCAATGAACATCCAGAAAGACATCAAGTCCGCCGAGTCTGCCGGTAAAGATCGCTCACTCGCTATTCGCGATGCGCTCCGCAACGCGATCATCGACAGACGGCTGGCGCCCGCGACCAAGCTTACGGAGAGTGAGGTCGGTTCGCTCTTCGGCGTAAGCCGCACCGTCGCCCGTGCAGGGCTGCAGATGCTATCTTTTGAAGGCCTTGTCCGGCTGGAGCGAAACCGCGGAGCATTTGTCGCCAATCCTTCACCAGAAGAGGCGCAGCACGTCTTTGCATCGCGCCGTCTGATCGAGCCCGGCGTGATCTCCGCGGTAATAGGACGGTTCACTTCGAAGATGGCCGATGTGCTGCGAGAACAGCTTCATGAAGAAAGCCGCTATCTCAGTGAACGAGGTGCCGTTGCTCGACGCGCGGAAATCAAGGCATCCGGCGACTTCCACCTTCTGCTGGCGTCCATGAGCGGAAACGCCATTCTGGAACGCTTCATGGATGAACTGGTGGCTCGCTCGTCGCTCGTCATCGCTCTTTATGGGCGGTCTGGTACGTCAAGTTGCGGCCACACTGAACATCTCGCCATCCTCAACGCGCTGGAGCGGCGCGACGAGCAGGAAGCCAAACGCCTTATGCTTCACCACATCGACCACATCGAAGCGGACCTTGATCTTCAGGCGAGAAGTACGACGCGGCTGAGAGATGCCCTCCTGCGGTGAGGTGTCGATCGGCATCGGCTGCTTCGGCGTCAGAGCAAAGCTCTTTTAATTGCTACGCAATGTAGTTCCGGTCCAGCTTCTGGTTAATCGATGGAGTTGCGGAGGGGTAGAAATCAGCGGCGGTACCTGCCAAGCGGTCGGGCGGCGGACAGGGTTTGATTTCATGCGAATGGAAATCGGCGTTCCAATCGCCCCTTCGTCAATGAGGTTGCGCGCCTTGAGCACGGGCGGATTGAAGATGAAGTTCTCAAAGATCTTCATCGGCCGGTCGTAAGCTTCGGCGGCTACGAGTTCATCCGCTTCTTTCAGCGGCACGCACATGGGTTTCTGCAGGGGCATGATCGACTTCTCGGCCATTGCTTGGGTCGATTGAGGGGGCCGATCGGGGAGTGCGTAGCGAGAACTGATAAAACACCGGTTCAAGCCTCGGTGCAATCAAGCCCCCGCAACCAAAGATCCCGCTACAACCGACAAGAGCCCCCTCCGCTGGGCTTTTTGCGTTTCTGGGCGCGACGAACCTGTCGTATCAGCGCGGAGTGCTGCGAAAGGACGATGTTGGCCAAGAGCCTGGGCGTTGATCACAGTCTGCGCGATTCTGCATCGTTCGCGACCGCGTCTCTCGGCCTCGGCCTGCCTGGAGAGATGCCGGTGTATGGACGGACCGCAATGGATTGCATCGGAACTGGCCGCAGCCTCGAAGTCGCCTATTGGTCTATGATAAGGATCATCACGTAACTGCCATAGCCGCATCCCCCTCCGATCGCGGCGCGTGGGCGGCATTCATCAGGCGATCCTGTTCGGGCTCGTCGAAGCCGAGGAGCCCGCCGTGGCGGTTTTGCCGGACGCGGTTGACGTGATCGCGTGGGCTGAGGCCGATGGTCCGCTTGAACATTCTGGAGAAATAATAGGGATCGGCATATCCGACCTCCGCCGCCGCCTCCGCCACGGGCAGACCCGCCTCAAGGAAGTGCATGGCGCGTTCCATCCGCTTGAACTCCTGATACTTCCTGGGCGTTCGCCCGACGCGCTTCTTGAACTCACGCAGGAAATAGTCGGGATTGAAGGGGGAAGCGCTGATCGCCTTGGCAGCGATCTCGCCATCGAGGGGATTGGCCGCGATCATGGTCGCGGCCTTGACGACGGCAAGATCCAATGCATCGGCTCCCTCCGTCTGGTATGCGGCGCGGTCACGCCAGCCCAGGAACGCGTCCTCGATGTAGGCAATCAGCAGATACATGAAGAGATGGTGCTGGCTGAGGGTGACGGAGGAGGGCGGAGCACTTTGCCGGTAATGGCGCACGAGCGGCTCGACGAGCGGCCACCGACTGAGGCGCACCTTGGGCTGAAGATCCATCTGCGAGATCAGATCATGTCGCCCATAGATATCCAGCGTGAAATGCTGCGCGATCCCGGTATAGGTGACGGTCCCCTCGTTCCAACCCTGGAAGCGTTGGCCCCGGCTGATCAGCATCGCATCTCCCGGCTCCATGGTCATGCGATGCCCGTCGATCAGGTATTCTCCTTGTCCTTCGAGGCAGATCACCAGATCGTCGACCGGATTGATCTTGTCGATCCTCCAGGTTTTGGAATGCTCCATCCGAATGGTGGCGCGGGTCATGGTCAAGGTCAAAGCCGTGGCAGGGATGCTGGCCAGGATGCCGCCTTCGATTTCGTCCATCTTTTTCCCCATCTTTGTTTATTTATTCTGGCGGAGAATTGGGGTCTAGTCACTGGTGCAATGCTCGGAGGAGCGAATTTCGATCTGGGAGGAGATCAGAAGGTGGTTGCCGGACATGGATGTCCTGTTGCCCCTGCTGGTCCGGGAGCCATGATTTGTACGAAAACGTGAATCATTGCACCGCCGCGCGAAGCATCTCAGGATGGTCGCGATGAGGGGACAGCGGCTGCTGGGATACGGATATCTGACGCCATACGTGATCGGCCTGGTGGTGTTCACGGCGGTGCCGTTCCTGACCTCCTTCTATCTCAGCTTCACGAAATATGACCTGATGAACACACCGAACTGGACCGGTTGGTCCAACTACGAGCGTCTGTTCACGAGAGACCGGACCTTCATCAAGTCCCTGAACGTGACGCTGATCTATGTATTCCTGACGGTGCCCCTGAAGCTTGCATTCGCGCTCTTCATCGCCGCAATCCTGAACTACAAGCTGAAGTTCATCAACCTGTTCCGCACGGCCTTCTACGTGCCTTCCATCCTCGGCGGGTCGATCGCCATCGCGGTCCTGTGGCGCTACCTGTTTGCGAGCGAGGGACTTGTGAATATGGCGCTGGCCGGCCTCGGGCTTGCTCCGGTGGACTGGTTCGGCGATCCCACGAACGCGCTCTTCACGATCAGCCTGCTGCGCTGCTGGCAGTTCGGATCCGCGATGGTGATCTTCCTTGCGGCCCTTCAGTCCATCGACAAGTCGCTCTATGAGGCGGCAGCCATCGATGGCGCGGGCAAGGTCACGACCTTCATCTTCATCACCCTGCCGCTGCTGACGCCGGTCATCTTCTTCAACCTGGTGATGCAGATGGTCCAGGCGTTCCAGGAGTTCAACGGCCCTTACATCATCACGCAAGGCGGACCCCTGAAGTCCACATATCTTCTCCCGCTCTACATCTATGAGGAGGCGTTCAAGAAGTTCAACATGGGCTACGCCTCGGCGATTGCCTGGGTGCTCTTCGTCATCATCATGGCCCTGACCCTCGTCGCCTTCTGGTCCTCCAGGAAGTGGGTCTATTACGCTGGCGACAAGAGGAGCTGACCATGGCCGATGTCCACCTGAACAAGGCAGCCGTCGACGCCTCCGACGAAATGGCGGCAATGCGTCGTGCAAGATGGGATCTCATCTCCGCGACCATTCGCTACGCGCTCCTGTTTGCCGTCGGGTTCCTGATGCTCTATCCGCTGATCTGGCTGGTCGGCGCGAGCTTCAAGACCAATTCGGAGATCTTCTCAGGCGCCGGCTTTCTGCCGGAAAGCCCGACGCTGGATGGCTACGTGAAGGGCTGGCAGACGTCGACGCCCTATACCTTCGGCCGCTTCTTCTGGAACTCGTTCCTGATCATCCTTCCCAAGGTGATCGGCACGGCCATTTCCTGCACCATGGCCGCTTACGCCTTCGCCCGCTTCGACTTCCCGTTCAAGAAGGTCCTGTTCGGCTCGGTCATTGCGGTCCTGTTGCTGCCGAACGTGGTCACCCGCATTCCGCAATACATCCTGTTTCGCGATCTCGGCTGGCTCGATACCTTCCTGCCGCTGTGGGTGCCTTCGGCGCTCGCCGGCGATGCATTCTTCGTCTTCATGCTTGTTCAGTTTCTACGGTCGCTCCCCCGGGACATGGAGGAGGCAGCGCGCGTCGATGGCGCCAACAGTCTGCAGACGCTCGTGTTCATCGTCGTGCCGATGCTCGCCCCGGCGTTGATTTCAGTCTGCCTCTTTCAGTTCATGTGGACGATGAACGACTTCCTCGGCCCGCTGATCTACATCTCCTCGGTCGACAAATACCCGGTGAGCCTCGCTCTCAAGCTCTCCATAGATACAACCGAAGCCTTCGAATGGAACCGCATCCTGGCGATGTCGGTCCTGACGATCACTCCTGCACTGGTCGTCTTCTTTGCCGCCCAGCGGTACTTCATCGAAGGCATTTCTGCCGGAGGTAGGAAAGGCTGACATGGCACGCGTTCAATTGCGAAACCTCGAGAAGGTCTACGGCGGCACGCTGAAGGCGGTCCACGGCATCAACCTCGACATTAGGGACGGCGAGTTCATGGTCCTGGTTGGACCTTCGGGGTGCGCCAAGTCGACGACGCTTCGGATGATCGCGGGGCTGGAGGAGATCAGCGGCGGCGAGATCATCATTGGCGACCGCCGCGTCAATGATCTGCCTCCGGCCAAGCGTTCTATCGCCATGGTGTTCCAGAACTACGCGCTTTATCCGCACATGAAGGTCAGGGGAAACCTCGCCTTTGGCCTCCGGATCACCGGTCGACCTCGCGCCGAGATCGATGCGGCGATCGAGCAGGTCGCCCGCATCCTGGAGATCGAGCCGTTGCTGGACCGGCTGCCCAAGCAGTTGTCTGGCGGGCAGGCGCAGCGCGTCGCCCTGGGGCGGGCCCTGATCAAGAAGCCTGGCGTATTCCTGTTCGACGAACCCCTTTCCAACCTCGATGCCAAGCTTCGCGCCTCCATGCGTGTCCGCATCACCGATCTGCACCGGGAGCTGAAGGCAGAGGGTCTGTCGTCTACCGTCGTTTACGTCACCCATGATCAGACGGAAGCAATGACGATGGGAGACAGGATCTGCGTCATGGAATCGGGTCGCATCATGCAGGTGGCGACGCCGAAGGAACTCTACAACAATCCCGCCAATCTGTTCGTTGCAGGCTTCATTGGAATGCCGGAGATGAACCTCATGGACGGCGCGATGGAGGGCGGCGATTTCGTCGTGGGCAGTCAAAGATTGCCGATGGGCGGCGATCTGGCCGGGCGTCTGTCGGTGCGGCCGCAACAGGTCGTACTGGGCATCCGGCCTCAGCACCTTTCCCTGGCGGACGGTGGACCGGCGTTGAAAGCGCGACTGACCAATGCGGAGTTCATGGGCCACGAAGTCTATCTCCATGCCGATTGTGAGGGGCACCGGCTGGTCAGTGTGGTGGGAGCCCCGGAATTCGAAGACATCGGACGGAGGGAGTTTATCCACCTCCGCCCCAGTTTCGATAGCCTGCATATTTTCGACAAATCCGACGGCCGCAACGTCTCGCTGCGAGGAGGCAGCCTGGCGGCCTGAACCAAAGGAGGAAAGCATGTTCAATCGTAGAGTCTCATCAGTGCTCGCAAGCACAGCTATCATCACCCTCAGCCTCACGACCATGGCAACGGCCGCTGACTTGCGGATGTCATGGTGGGGCGGCGAGAGCCGGCACGTCGCCACCCAGAAGGCGCTTGAGGCCTGTGGCGCCAAACATGGACATACCGTGAAGGGTGAGTTTACCGGCTTCGACGGCTATCTTGAGAAGCTGACGACGCAGATGGCTGGTCGTACGGAGGCCGATATCGTCCAGGTGAACTGGCCGTGGCTGCCCTTGTTTTCCAAGAATGGCGACGGGTTTGCCGATCTTCGAAGCTTGAAGCCTCTCGATCTGTCGAACTGGACAGACGCAGAGTTGGAGTCGGGCTCCATGAACGACGTCCTGCAGGGAATTCCAGTCTCGACCACTGGACGCGTCTTCTTCTTCAATACCACGACGTTCGAGAAGGCAGGGGTGGCCATACCGACGACCTGGGATGAGCTTTTAACGGCCACGAAGGCGGTCAAGGAGAAGCTCGGCAACGACCACTACACCTTCAACGCGGTGAAGGAGACGGCCCAGCTGGTAACCACGATGGTCGTCGTGCAGAAGACGGGTAAGGACATGGTTGATGCGGAGGCAAACCGCGTCGCATGGACACCGGAAGAGCTGGCCGAGGGGATTGATTTTCTGGGAACGCTGGTCGCCGAAGGCGTAATGCGGTCACAGAAGGAGGAGGCGGCCGATGGCAACGTCAACCTCTTTGAAAAACCTGAATGGGCTGACGGTCGGATCGCCGGTTCCTACGAGTGGGACTCCACATTTGAGAAATACTCGGCGCCTCTGAAGGAGGGACAGGTCTTGAAGCCTTTCCCGCTGCTCAAGGTGGAAGGTGCCGTGACCGACGGCATTTACCGTAAGCCGTCCATGGTTTTCTCGATCTCCAAGCATTCCAAAAACCCAGATGCGGCGGCCGAGATACTCAACTGCCTGCTAAACGAGCCGGAAGGTATCGATGCTCTCGGCACCACAAGAGGCATCCCGGGTTCCAAAGCAGCATCCGCGCGGCTTGGGAACGAAGGCGATGCCGAAGTCCGGGAGGCGAACGCCATCGTCATGGCATCGTCGGGTCCGACCGTCTCGCCGTTCAACGAGAACCCCGAAATCCGCGGCATCTTCCTCGATACCCTCGAAGAATACGCCTACGGGCAGCTCGATGCGCAGCAGGCTGCGGAACAGATCATCGAGGGCGTGAACGACGTTCTGGCGGAATTCGACTGAGCATTGAAATCGCCCGCCGCGTGAGCGGCGGGCCTCTTCAGAGACGAGAGCATGACGGACCTTGTTACCGTTGCGGTTTCCGCGAGGATGGCCGCGATACGAATTGCCGTGCCCGGTGCACGCTATTATCTACCCGACCCGGTATCGTGGCGTCTGCGCGCGACGAACGGCGACAACCTCGCCTGGGAGGGCCGGACCGACAGGGCGGTCACGCTCCTGGACATGTTGAGCCCCGGTACCGCCTACCTGCTTGAGGTCGAAGGTCTGGGCTCATTGCAGTTCCGAACAAGGGAGTGCAGCGGGCTCGTCGAGGCGGCGGCCTATGGCCTGCTTCCGTATGTCTCGGCGCAGGACACTGCTGCGGCGTTGAGAAACGCCGATGCATTGCAGGCTGCGATTGCCGATCTGCCCGTTGGCGGCACCTTGCGAATTGGTCCCGGCCGATGGACGGCGCTGCCGGTCACCTTGCGGTCGGACATGACCCTCCACCTGGCGGAGGGTGCGGAACTGTGCTCACCCAGCAGCCGCGACAGCTGGTCTGTTTTCCCCGCTCGGGACAATGCTGGACATTTGCTCGGCAGCTGGGAGGGAGAGCCGGCTGCCTGCTTCGCCGCGCCCTTGCATGCCATCGGTGCGAGGCGACTGGTCCTGGAGGGAAAAGGCATCCTGGATGGCGCGGGCAATGCGGGCGACTGGTGGGGCTGGGCGAAGGAAACCCGTGACGGTGCCCGCCGCGCCCGCGGCCTTCATCTTATAGACTGTTCCGACGTCACATTGTTTGGCTTCACGATCCGTAACGCGCCGTCCTGGATAATTCATCCACAAGGCTGCCACCGACTGGTCGCGGCGTGCCTGTCGATAGAGGCGCCGCACGACAGCCCGAATACCGACGGCTTCAACCCCGAGGGATCGTCAGAGATTCGGGTCGAAGGGGTGCGGTTCACGGTGGGAGACGATTGCATAGCCATAAAGGCCGGCAAGCGAGGGCCATGTGGGGAAGCGGCGCATCTGCGCGAGACGCGCGATGTGCAAATTCGGCACTGCCTCATGGAACGGGGCCACGGCGGAGTGGTCATCGGATCGGAGATGTCCGGCGGGGTGCACGATGTCCTGGTCGAGGATTGTGAAATGATCGGCACGGACCGTGGGCTGCGCCTCAAGACAAGGCGCGGCCGGGGCGGCTCCGTCTCTGGCATCACGATGAGGCGGGTCCGGATGGAGGGTGTTCTGACGGCATTTTCCGCCAATGCTCATTACCACTGCGATCCGGACGGACATGACGAGTGGGTGCAATCGCGGCAGCCCGCAGCGCTCGACGAAGGAACGCCTGAGATAGATGGCATCGCCGTGGAAGATATCGATCTCCACGAAGTCGGGCATGCCGTGGGTGCCTTTCTCGGCCTGCCGGAAGCGCCGATCCGCAATGTTTCCATCCGCAACCTGCGTGTCCATTCATTCGACCCGGAAGCTGCACCCGCGCCTCCCATCATGGCCGACGGCGTGCAGGCGATGCGTCACGAAATGATTGTGTATGAACACGCGCACGTCGAGTGTGACGACCCCACCCTCCTGTCGCCGTCAAGGCTTTCGGTCTCCAACTTCCAGGCTGCATCATGATGTACAAGGACTATTTCGACCACTTCTGCCAGCGGTACAACCCCTACAAGGACGGCGCCTGGTGCTATGAGGACGGCTGCATCTATCGCGGCTTGATGCTTCTCTACCAGTCAAGCGGCGAGGCGCGCTGGCTTGACCACCTAATGAGGATGGTCTCGCGACAGGTCCAGGACGATGGTGCGTTGGTTGGGTATGATCCCCGCGAATTCAACATAGACAATATTCTGCCCGGCCGTGTTCTCCTTTTCCTCGATCGGGAGACGAAGGACGCGCGCTACATGGCCGCGGCCCGGCGACTGATCGGCCAGTTGGATGGTCATCCGCGGATCCTGGCCGGCAACTACTGGCACAAGGCGCGTTATCCGCATCAGGTCTGGCTTGATGGCCTCTACATGGCGCTTCCTTTCCAGGTTGAATACGCACTTGCCGCCAACGAACAGCCGCGCATTACCGATGCCCTCCAGCAGCTGGCGACGGCTCTTGTCCTTACCGCGGCTCCAGGCGGGCTGCATGTCCACGGGTATGACGAGAGCCGGCAGCAGGCCTGGGCCGACAAGGAGACCGGAAAGTCTCCCGCAGTATGGGCGAGAGCCATGGGCTGGATGGTTATGGCCCTGGTCGATGTCCTGGCCGTTCTGCCCAACGACGCGGCGACCAAGGTTTTGCGGAAGCGAACGCGCTCCGTGCTGCTTGCCATCCTGCAGCACCAACAGGAATCAGGGCTCTGGCTCCAGGTTCTCGATACGCCGGACCTCGTCGGCAACTATGAAGAGACCTCCGCATCGGCAATGTTTGCCTACGCATCCCTCGCGGCATGCCGCCTCCAGCTTCTGGCACCGGAGGAGACCAAGCGTCTTGAGAACGGCGCACGCCGAGCGCTTGACGCACTTCTTGGGACGCGCCTCCTGGAAGAGGGCGGTTTGATACGGCTTACCGGGATCTGCCAAGTGGCGGGTTTGGGGGCGCTCTCCGGGCCTTATCGCGATGGCACGCCCGCATACTACCTTTCCGAGCCAGTTGTGGCCGATGATGCGAAGGGGGTGGGGCCGCTTATGATGGCGGTCGCCGAGCTTGAGCTTGCCGCAGCGGCTGCAGGCGGCTACACGATCGCTGCGGGGAGCAGATGATAGGTCGGGTCATCTCAGGAGAAATCCTCGTTTGCCTTTTCAACGCTTAGTTAGTTTAACCTGCGCCCGGAAGCTTCCTCGAACACATGAACAGCGTCCAAATTTGGACGCACGTGGATCAGATCGCCAACGCTGATGGTGGTGTCACGAGGAAACTCCACCGTGAGCATGCGTGCGTCGCCAGTCTCGAGATAACCGTAAGTCTGGCTACCCAATCGCTCAGCAACAGCAAGTTTCCCGCCGAACCAGGCGTCCTCGGGATTACAGACGACCAGATCCTCGGGTCTGACTCCGACGGTTGCCTCCCTCACGATGGCGCGGCCCATGGCGACGCGTTGGCGCTGGCCGCCGGAAAGCTGGGCAGGCCGCCGAAGTTCCGGCTATCAAAAAATGCCGGCTGTGCTGCGCCACAGGAAGTGGCGCAGCACAGGGCCGCTCCGTCGCAGTCCGCCGCAATGCGAGTTGCAGCTCATGGGTAGACGCGTTGATCTGGGGGGCGGGGCACGGCTGCCGACGGCGGGGAGCCGTGCTGGAAGGCGGATTTCATCGGCGAGTCATTAGAGATGGTCTCTGTATGCGCTCGCTTGGAACTCGTTCGTTGCACCGCTGAAGTCCCTTAGATTGGTCCCTCCGCTTCTCTGCCATAACCGGATCACGTCGCCAGTTCAGGCAGCGACAGGTCCCACTTGAGCCTCTGCGAGGAGCCGCCTAAGTGCAAATGAAGCCACTAGACTAGAGCAGCGCTTGGTCTAGGGAATCGTCTCAGACCCTGCTATCTGGCGTGCTTCACCTATCGTCTGTTTGACGCTCGCCACTTGGCAAAATCCTCCGCATGCACGTCCTTCGTGCAAGGGTAAAGCCCAATGATAGCCGCGCCCTCTTTGACTCGCTCCACTACGAAGTCCTCGTAGGCGGTCATTTCAACTGCTTCGTCGGCCACTTCTGCGGCAATGTCCTGAGGAATGACGATCACGCTGTCATCGTCGCCCACGAGGATATCGCCGGGGAAAACTGGAACGTCACCACAGCCGATCGGGACATTCAGGTCCAACGCTTCGTGCAGTGTCAGGTTGGTCGGGCTGGAAGGTCGGGTGTGATAGGCAGGAATATCGAGATCACCGATCGTTGCGGCATCGCGGAAGCCACCATCGGTGACGACGCCCGCCACGCCGCGCATCATCAAGCGTGTGACGAGGATGTCTCCCGCCGACGCAGCGCGCGGATCCTTGCGGCTGTCCATAACCAGCACATGCCCCTCGGGGCAAGTCTCGATCGCGACGCGCTGCGGATGGGTCGGCTTGCGGAACTCGCTCAACTGGTTACGGTCTTCTCGGGCCGGGATATAGCGGAGCGTGTAGGCGGGCCCTACCATGTTGCGGCCCTTCTGCGCAACGGGACGTACATCCTGAATAACCTGATTTCTTAGACCCCGCTTATAGAGCGCGGTGGCGAGCGTGGCGACGGAGACGCCCATCAGTTTCTGCCGCAGTTCCTCGTTCATGATAGTTCCCTTCTTCATTATCTGGGAAAGCTTGGCGGTTCTCGGCGCCGCCCCGACCTATGGGGTCAGGTCAGCGCGTTACGCGCTATGAAGTGGTCGAGCTTGTCTTGCTGCGAAGGCGTCAACGGCCATGCGGACGGGGGGCGGGTTGGCCCGCAGTCACGGCCAAGCGCCAGCAGCGCCGCCTTGACTCCCGTCACGTTGGTGCCATTCATTTCCTCGGCCCGAACCTCTTCGAACGCCTTCATCTCGGAGATCAGACGGTTGGCCTCAGCATAACTCCCCGCTTCGAGTGCCGAGTGGATCTGGAGTGAGCGTTCCGGCCAGACATTGATGAGGCCGGAGGTGAAGCCCCTCGCACCAACTGCGTAGAAGGCCGGGGCCCAAACTTCCGCAAGTCCACCGACCCACACAATGGTTGGATCGCAAGCGGCCTTGGCTTCCGCGAGCTTGAGCGGGTTTGGTGTGGCCCATTTCACGCCCTTCACCCCCTCTACCGCGCATAGTTCAGCAATCGCCGCCGTCCCAATGGCGTCGTTGCGAAGATAGAGCATCATGGGAAGCCCGGCGGCATCCGCCACAGCCTTCAAATAATCGACTATACCGCGCGGAGCCACAAAAGGATCCGGGGGCTGGTGTATCATCAACGCTGCGGCGCCGGCGTCTGCTGACACCTTTGCGAGGCGGCATGCGTCACGCACGCTGCGCCCCACGCCGGCAAGGACCGGAGCGCGGCCGTTGACGATGCCGGACACCTCCCTGACCATGGTGCAAGCTTCATCCGTGGTCAGCGAATAGAATTCGCCGGTATTGCCGTTGACAACCGGCATGTGCAGCCCTGCTTCCAGGGCACGATCCACGATGGGAACAAGACGCTGCGGCGCAAGCTCGCCATCCCTACCGAAAGGCGTGACCAGGATGCCGGAAATGCCGGTCAGCGCGTGTTCAAGAGAATGAGCCATGATCATGCACCTTCAGAAGATGGAGGGTTCGGCCGTTGCGCCACCGAACTGGCGCTCCAGGAAATCGAAGTCGCAGCCCTTGTCGGCCTGCGTGACATGGCGGGAGAACAGATAGCCGTAACCGCGATCGTAGTGCGGAGCGGGCGCGGTCCAGGCGCTTCGACGCTGGGCAAGTTCCTCCTCGGGGACCAGCATGTCGAGCCGCCGGTTTGGCAGGTCGAGCCGGACGCGATCGCCGGTTTTCAAGAGCGCCAAGGGGCCGCCGATATAAGATTCCGGTGCGACATGCAGCACGCAGGCGCCGTAGGAAGTGCCGGACATGCGTGCATCGGAAATGCGCAGCATGTCACGGTGTCCCTGCTTGATGAGCGCCTTCGGAATAGGCAGCATTCCCCACTCCGGAAAACCGGGGCCGCCTTGGGGGCCAGCATTGCGCAGAACCAGCACGTGGTCCGGCGTGACGTCCAGATTCTCGTCGTCGATGGCCTTCTTCATCTCGGGATAGCTGTCGAAGACAATGGCGGGGCCTTCGTGGAGATGAAACTTCGGATCGCATGCTGCCGGCTTGATCACGGCGCCGTCGGGGCAGAGATTGCCCCTGAGGACCGCGAGCGACCCCTCGTGGTAGACGGGGTTAGACAGGGGGCGGATGACATCCTCGTTATAGACCTGCGCACCCTGAAGATTCTCGCCGAGCGTGCGGCCCGTAACCGTCATACAGGAGACGTCCAGCCTGCTCTCGATCTGTTTCATCAATGCCGCAAGGCCACCGGCATAGTAGAAGTCCTCCATGAGATAGTCCTTTCCGGAGGGCCTCACATTCGCGATTAATGGCGTGGTCCGGCCAAGCTCGTCCAGGTGGTCCAGTGTGAGGTCGACGCCGGCCCGCCTCGCCATGGCGACCAGGTGAACGACGGCGTTGGTCGAGCACCCTGTCGCCATGGCGACAATCGCAGCATTCCTGATCGCTTCCTCGGTCACGATCTTGTCCGGCGTAAGGTCCTCCCACACCATTTCCACGATACGGCGTCCGCAGGATGCCGACATTCGCACATGGCCTGAGTCGACTGCGGGGATGGAGGATGCACCGGCGAAGGAGAGGCCCATAGCCTCGGCAATCGCGGTCATAGTCGAGGCGGTGCCCATGGTCATGCAGACGCCGGCGGAACGGGCAATTCCGCCCTGGAGGCCCACCCATTCCGCATCCGTCACGTTTCCGGCTCGCCGCTCGTCCCAGTATTTCCAAGCATCCGACCCCGAGCCCAGGATCTTGCCGGCGTAGTTGCCACGAAGCATAGGCCCGGCGGGAAGGAATATCATCGGCACTCCAGCAGACAGTGCCCCCATGACCAAGCCTGGCGTGGTCTTGTCGCAGCCGCCCATCAGCACAACACCGTCGAGCGGGTGGGAGCGGATCATCTCCTCCACCTCCATGGCGAGCATGTTGCGGTAGAGCATGGAAGTTGGTTTGGTGAAGCTCTCGTCAACCGAGAGAGATGGCATTTCGACGGCGAAGCCGCCAGCCTGAGCGACGCCCCGTTTCACGTCCTTGACGCGTTCCGGAAAGTGTCCGTGGCAAGAGTTCAATTCGGACCAGGTGTTGAGGATGCCGATGACCGGCCTCCCCATGAAATCCTCTTCTGAATAGCCGAGTTGCATGAGGCGCGAGCGGTGGCCGAAGCTGCGCAAATCATCTGGCGCGAACCAGCGCGATGAGCGCAGGGTGTCGGGAGTTTTGCGGACCTTGTCTTTCATATCGCTTCCTCAGTTTCCTCTCGATGTATGCGCATACATTTTAGACTGTCAAGAAGGTATGTCGGCGTGAGTGCCTCAATAAAATTAGCCGCTGGGGGCTACTTGACAATGCAGAACTGAAGAGGGCAACACTATGAATGCGCATTCATTGCGCCCGCGAAGTGAACGGGAGGATCATCGTTCACCGCAATCAAATAGTTCGCGTACCGCGAATAAGGAGGAGATTTTCAGATGTTTACACGCAGGACCCTATTGGCGGCCGTTAGTGTCGCGGCATTGGTGGCGCATCCCATTGTAGCGGCTGCGCAGGAACTGCCTCGCAATATCCGGATGGTGATTGGATCGACCTCGACCGGCGGCGACACCTATCAGAACGCGGCACTGGTTGCTGATGCGCTTTCCCAGCACCTCGGAGTCAACGTCAAGGTGGATCCAGTCGGCACCAGTGAAGGCCTCAAGGCGCTCGGTCGCGACAAGCGCGGCACGACGATCATGCTCCATCATGATCAGGTCTATCTGTCTTACCTGTACGGCGTGCCGGGCAACGAAGATCCGTTTGCAAACTACTCCATCGGGCCAACCGTTGCGATCAATCCGGGCGATGCGTTCCTGGTCCCAGCGGATTCGCCCTACAAGACCATGGAGGACGTGTTCAAAGCTGCCGAAGAAGGCAAGCAGATCCGGGTTGCCATTCAGCCGGGCGGCGTCTCCGAGATCGGATTCACTGCCATGCGCAATGCAGCCAAAACGCGTGCACCCGGCTCGGAGAAAAACTTCGTTCCGGTCAATACCGGATCTCAGGCCGACAAGAACCAAGCTATGTGGGACGGGTTGGCCGATCTGATCAACGGCTCGATCCAGGCAAACGAGCAGTTTACCCAGTTGCCGGGCGACGACGCAAAGGCGATGCGCTTCATCTGGATAACCGCACGGCCCCAGACACTCGAGCAGGCGCCCGAACAGGGCATGGGCAACACGACTCGCGACCAGTTCCTGCAATATGCTAGCCCCGAGACGAGTGTAACACTAGACGGGGAAAAGGACTTTGTCTTCGATAAGGAGTTCTTCCTGATCTACAACAAGGAGATGGATCCCGCGCAGATGGAGGCCATCGACAAGGCGTTGGCTGAAATCTACCAGAAGGGCGATCTAGAGAAGCGGCAGAAGGAAGCCTTCTTCATTCCAAACTACTTGTCGCAGGCTGAGGCCCAGGCGCATCTGAGCGAGAAGAGCAAGACGATCGGCGGCCTGATCGAGCAGCTCAAGACTGAATAGCGATCTCATGCGTGCCCCGGCCGGCGGTGCCGGCCGGGAAAGTCATGCCTCACTAGAACTGGAAACGGCCATGGGCGGATTGACCAAAGTCGAGATCGACTTCGCGACCTCGCATCTGATTTTCCCTACGCTGATCGGCATCGCTCTGCTGATCCTCGGCGTGGTAATCGTTGTCACGCGCAATCGTGAGATTTTGGGCGCCGGGGCCATGTGGCGCGACACGTTCATCCGCATGGACAAGACGCGGTTCTTCGGAGCCCTGGTGCTGACGGTACTCTATTTCGTCCTGATGGTTCCGGTTGGGGACCTCTGGCCAAATACCGGCATGGGTTTTCTGCTGTGCTCCATTCCTTTCGTGGCCTTGAGCGGCATCCTGTTCACCCATGATCGTCGCCTGTCCCGACTTGTTCCGCTGCTGATTGTCGCCGTCATCGCGCCGCTGCTGACCTGGTGGCTCCTCAGCGAAATCTTCTTCCTGACGCTCCCGTAAGCAGAGGTCTCTAAGATCATGGAAGTTTTTGAACTGATCACACCGCTCTTCGTGGCGCTGGTCGTCGGGGGAACCTTTGTAGGTCTGATCTTCGGGGCCATCCCTGGAATGACCGCGACGATGGCTGTGGCAGTCTGTTTGCCGCTGACCTACTCGCTGGGCCTGGAAAACGGTTTGGCGCTACTTCTGGGTTTGTATGTAGGCGGAATATCGGGCGGCTTGGTACCGGCCGTACTTCTTGGAATTCCCGGCACCCCGTCATCGATCGCAACTTGTTTCGACGCCTATCCCATGGCCCAAAGGGGGGAAGGGGAAAAAGCACTGCGCATCAGCATCATTGCGTCGCTCGTCGGCGGAATGCTGTCGCTGATCGCGCTCTATTTCTTTGCCCCGCTGCTGGCGGATTTCGCCATCCAGTTCTCCTATGTGGAGAAGTTTCTGATCATTCTGTTCGCCCTTACGGTCATGGGTGCTCTCTCGAGCAACCTGCTTCTGGGCATCTTTTCCGGCTTCCTCGGCATCTTTGTCAGCCTCGTCGGTGTCTATGATGTCACCGACGGCGGGAATGGGCACTTTCGATTGATTCCGCCGGGGACGGAATACTGGCTGGAAGGTGGCTTCTCGCTGCTGCCCGTCCTGATTGCACTTTTCGGGGTGAGCGCCATCCTTGAGGAAGCCGAAACCGGGATGCCGCAGAGCATGTCGGTCCGGGAGATCAAGGTTGGCAAGAGCTCGCGCTTTTCCTTTTCGATCTTCAAGGGACAGATTCGAAATCTCCTTCAATCATCCGCGATCGGCACCTTTGTGGGCATTCTGCCGGGTGTAGGTGGTTCGGCGGCATCGATCCTCTCGTATACAGCGGCGAAGACCACTTCGCGTCATCCCGAGGAATACGGCAAGGGCTCCGCTGAAGGCATCATTGCGACCGAGGCAGGTAACAATGCCTTGACCGGCGGCGCTCTCGTGCCCTTGTTGTCTCTCGGGATTCCAGGCGACTCTACCACAGCACTCCTGGTGGGGGCATTTGCACTCCAGGGCATCCAGGTGGGGCCATTGTTCATCGGCAACAATCCGGGAACATGGAACGCGATGATGATTGCTATGATCATTGCCAACGTCGCTATGTTTATACTGATGTACTTCGCCATCCGCTGGTTCGCCATGGTGGTGACAGTTCCAAAGCACATCCTCTATCCGGTCATTCTTATGATGTGCGTGATCGGTGCCTATACGATCAACTACGGCATCATGTTCGACGTGTGGACGGTACTCATCTTCGGTGTGCTCGGCTGGATCTTCGTCAAGCTGAAGATCGAAGTCGCACCCTTCATCATCGGCTTCATTCTTGGCCCGTCGGCGGAAATCTACTTCGTCAAGAGCCTTGAGTCGTTTGGAGACATCTCAATCTTCTTCACGAAAAGCTGGATTGCGGTAGTCCTGTGGCTTCTGATAGCAGCTTCACTGGTAGCCTCGGCTATACTCGCGAGGAAAGCGAAGCAGCTTGAGGCAATGGCACAGCCGGGGACTTGAACAGGCATGGGCAGCCGCGAAGGCCAAGAAAGCATAACTGGCAGGCGAACTCCCAGGGCGAGTGGCGGTAGTGTAACCATGGCTGATGTCGGGCGCCTTGCCGGGGTCTCGCAGGTGACGGTCTCGCGTGCGCTCTCGGACCCCTCGATGGTCTCTGCGGAAACGCTGAAGCGTATTCAGGATGCCATCCGTGTCACCGGCTATGTGCCCAATGCCCTGGCCGGTGCGCTTGCCTCCAACAGAAGCAATCTGATCTCAGCGCTTGTGCCCTCGGTGACGAACATTGTCTACGCCAGTATGCTTCATGCATTCTCGAAGATCATGCGGGCGCGGGGTTACCAGTTGATGGTTGGCGAAACAGGATTCGACCTCGCCGAGGAAGAGGCTGTGGTCGCGACGCATTTGTCGCGGCGGCCCGACGCGATGTTGTTGACAGGGATCCACCACTCGCCGGCGGTCCGACGCATGCTGTTAAGCGCGGCCATACCGATCGTGGAAGTCTGGGATATAACCGAGACTCCGATAGATTGCTGCGTAGGCTTCTCACATGTCGCAGCAGCCGCTGCCGCTGCCAATTATGCACATTCGCACGGCTACCGACGCGCCGCCGCCGTTACTGCTGGAGATGAGAGGGCAGCGCGACGCCGGGATGCCTTTGTCAGACAGTTCGAAGCTTTGGGCGGTACGCCAGTGGCGACAGTCGATTTTCCAGGGCATGCATCGCTAGGTGGAGGGCGACAGGCATTGGCGACCCTGATTGCCGAGCATGGGTTCTCGGGCGGCGTCATATTCTGCAGCTCGGACCAGTTTGCCCAAGGGATCTTGGTTGAAGCGAAGGCTCGAGGTCTGGCGGTGCCAAGTGAGGTGGCGGTGATCGGATTTGGTGACCAGGAGTTTGCACCTCACACGGACCCACCGTTGACCAGCGTTAGAGTAGATCGGGAAAAGCTCGGAACTGCGGCTGCAGATGCGCTGCTGGCGCGTTTTGCGAAAAAGACCATGACCAATCCCGTCACTGACATCGGATTCCAGATCATAGAACGCGAAACCTCTTAGGCTAGCTACGTTGCAATACCAGGCTACTAGGTTCGACTTTCATCAAAGCGGAAACGACCGTCGTTGGAGCGGCCGAGGCGTATACACTTTCCCAATTGACTGCGTGACGCGGATAAGGCGTGCTTCCGGGTAGGCCATGCTGCCTCCCACACCTTATTGAGGATCCGCGCTGCCAATGCTGCCTTGTCCTGCGGCAGAAAGCGTCCGTAATGCTGTTGGACGACGTCGGGCGTATCTTGGATCGCGTAGCTTGCCTGCTCGTAGGATCCTGTTTGCTTCAGAATATGAGTGGCCAAGACGTCTCGGACGTTATGAGGACCGTGGGGAAGGAGCCCTTTGATGGCAGCGCGGCCGGTGTAAGGATTGTAGATGCCGTATATCGCTGGATCGCCAGCCGCCAAGCCTCATAGAACGTCGTTTCATTGTAAGCGGCGTCAACGCTGGTCGTCTTTACTGTCTTGACGAACAGCGTGCGCGGATCGGGTGCGCGACCCAGCAGCACCTTCCGATGTCGCTCTATGTAAGCGTTGAGATGGGTGTAGAGATCAAGCAGATCCGGCAGCACCAGTCGAAACGGCTTCTGCCCGAAGAAGGATGAGCCGGAGTTCTTGAACGCGTTGGACGGGATGAAGACCTCCCACCCACGCTCTCGTTCGTTCCAACGCAGTTCGCCGCGCTTCATGTCTTCGAGCCGGCGTTCTGCCGTCGGGAATTGTCCGCGCGGGCATCCGGCGGTTCTCGGAAGATGAGCATCGCTCGTGCCCGCGAGCTCCTCAACGCTGCCCCGCCGCCCTCTGACGAGGCGGACGACGAACCGATCGACATCCGGCCGCCATGCCCATGCTGCGGTGGACGCATGGTCGTCATCGAAGTGCTCAAGCGCTGGCGGCAACCGCGTGGACCACCAGACGAGACAACAATGAACCGGGAGTGTGCATCATGACCCAGCATGGCCGATCCATAGATATGGTCTACTCACAGCAGAGCAGGCCAACTGGTCTGTGCCAGTCCCTATGGCGAAGGCATTCAGCGCGGCAAACGTACGCTCATCCACTCCAAAAATCCGCAGAACTATACCCGCAAGGCCCGCCCTCGAGGCGGCGGGACTGGCAACTGTCCCTGCGATTAGCCGCCCGATGAAAGCGACGATCCACAAAACCCCATAGCTCAGAGAATGCCGCCCGCGGGTTCCTGCATGAGAGGCTTTCGGACGCCTGACGACACCCGAAACCCTTCACCAACTCGGTCATTCCAAATTGACCAGTTGCTTGCTCTGCAGTGTTTGTCTGCCGGCTCACATCCGACCCGCGCTCCCGCTAGCATCATGGCTAGCTGGCACGCGCAGCTTTACGCAGGGGTCTCTACCGGCTCTGTCATTGCCAGTGTCATCACAAGGTCGTTCTGGACGGCCGCCACGTGTTGCGCGAGGAAGCTGGCAGCACTCTCGTAACGACGTGAGCGGCACAGTTGAATCAATTCCGCGTGCTCGGCCATTGCTCTTTGCATAGCGGCGGCATTGGACAGCTGGATGCGGGTGTAGCGATCACTGGTTTCAAGGAGCGACGTCACGATCTGCTGCGTTCGCGGCAGGTTTGCGCGGCGGTAGAGTGCAAGGTGAAGATCGGCGTTCAGTTGGCCATATTCATTGACGGCGTTCGCGGAGATGGCTTGCACGTAATCTGCGTGCTTTGCTTCGACACGTTCATAGTCACCTTCAGTCAGATGAGGCGCAGACGCCAAAAGAAGGCGTGGTTCCAGCAGGACGCGAAGCTGGAACACGTCTTCGATCTCTTCGCGGGAAAGGTCGGAGACGACCGCACCCCTTTGGGGCATGATTTTCACCAGCCCCGCGGCCTCAAGCTGAAACAGAGCCTCTCGGATCGGGATCCGGCTGACCCCATAGGACTCTGCCAAAGCATCCTGCCTGAGCTGCGTTCCGGCCTTGTAACGGCCCGACAAGATATCCTGGCGGATTTCCTCCAGAAGCGCGCCCGACAGTGTGCGGTGTTTGATTGATGGTTTCACAAAAAACATCCAGCAGGCATTGACACCAAAAATGTATAAAATCTACTTTATATGAAAACAAGAGGGGCAGATGGGACCAGACGCGTTTACAACGGGCGGGGCGTCGGCAGTGCCGGTTCGTCTAATGATCGGCCTTTCCGAAGCCGTCCTGGTTGCCGAGAAATTCTTCGCCAGTGTATTCATGGCGCTCGTCCTTGGGCTCATTCTCCTCAACGTGATCACCCGCTACACCGGCATGCCCCTTTACTGGGTCGACGAAGCCGCTGTGTATGCAATGGTCTGGCTGGGCTTTTTGGGAGCGTCGGCCCTGACGCGGCTTAGGCTGGACTTCTCGGTGACCTTGCTCTCCGACAAGCTGTCCGAAGTCCATGCGCGACGAATGAAAGCAGTGGCCAGCATGCTGGTGGCGGTATTCGCCTTTGCTCTTGGCTATATGTGCTGGCGCTGGATGGATCCGCTCGGCATTGCTGCAGCGGGCTTCGATGCCAAGGCCTATGCCGGGCAGACCTTTAACTTTCTTTACACGGAGCAAACGCAGACATTGCGTTGGCCGACCTGGCTCGTGAGTCTGATCATCCCAATCTTTGCGGTCACCATGCTGATCCATGCGGTTGCCAATATCCTGGAGGATCTGGGCTTTTCTCCAATACGCCCACGGCCGGGATTCGATCATGCGGAGGGCGTGAACTAATGGTCACGACCTCGGTTTTTCTTCTTTTGATGCTCGTCGGCGTGCCGATCGGACTGTGCCTCATGCTTGTCAGCATGGTCTACATTCTCGACAGCGGAAACCTCCTTCTGTTTGACAGCCTCCCGGTCCAGTTATTCGGCGGCGTCGACAATTATGGACTGATCTCTATTCCCCTCTTCGTGCTGATCGGGGAGGTGATGAACGGCGGCGGGATTACGCGCCGGATCATCGACATGACGATGGCCTTCATCGGCTCGCTGCGCGGCGGGCTGGCCTATGTGAACCTGTTCGCCAACATGTTTGTCTCCTCCATCCTGGGCTCAGCGACGGCACAAGTGGCTATCATGGCGCAGATGATGGTGCCTGAGATGGAAAAGAAGGGCTATGACAAGACCTTCGCGGCTGGCCTTACCGCCTATGGCGGCATGTTGGGTCCGATCATTCCCCCCTCGATCATGTTCGTTGTCTATAGCGTCCTTGCCCAGGTGCCCGTCGCTGACATGCTCATGGCAGGGATGGTTCCCGGTATCCTGTTGACGGCGATCTTCTGTGTCATGATTGCGTTGATGGGCTTCGTCTATGACTATCCGAAGGGAGAGAAGCAGACGATCCGGGTACGTGCGAAGATCGTTCTTAACGCACTGCCGACACTGCTAATTCCCGTTATCATCGTTGGCTCCATCCTTGCCGGTATCGCGAACCCGACTGAGGCCGCGGCCGTTGGCGTGGTGGCGGCTTTTGTCGTCGGGCGATACTGGATCGGCGATTTGTCCTATCGTGACATTCCAAAAATGCTGCTGCGCTCGGCGGTCTATTCCGCAGTGGTGCTCTTTCTCGTCGCGGCGGCGGCGGTATTCTCCTGGGTCCTCGTTTACGGAATGGTGCCCCAGAATGTCGCCGCGTGGGTTCAGACCGTTGCATCTGACCCAATCACCTTCATGCTGCTGGTCAACGTCATCCTGCTGGTCATTGGGACAGTGATCGATGGCGCCCCGGGCCTCATCATGACCGTGCCCATCCTGCTACCGATTGCGACGGAAGTGTATGGCATTGACCCGATCCACTTTGGCGTGGTGGTTGTCATCAACCTGGTTCTGGGCTTTCTGTCGCCGCCCGTCGGCCTGTGTTTCTTTGTGGCGTCAGCGGTGACTGGTGCCAAGCCCGGCAAGATGTTCATCGTCACCCTGCCGTTCTTCTTCGCTTCATGCGTGCTGCTCGTCCTTCTTTCAATCTTCCCCCAGCTCTCCACTTTCTTTGCCGGATAGCCGACAACTCCAGAGGAAAAGACACATGAACATTACCCGTAGAACACTGCTACGCAGCGCCTCAGCCGGAGCGGTTTTGCTCAGCACCCCCTTCATCGCACGCGCACAGGAAAGCCGAACCTTGCGTCTCGGTATCACGACGCCTCCCGGCCACCCGTGGAACAATGCGGCCTTGAAGGTCGGTGAACTGCTCAAGGCAGAGACCAATGGACGGCTGGACATCGCAGTCTTCCCAGCCAATCAGCTCGGCACTGAGGCGGCCATGTTGCAGCAGATGCAGGCCGGATCGCTGGACCTGGGCTGGATCATGACAGCCGAGCTTGGCTCACGCATCCCTTCGATCGCTGCGATCAATGCGCCATGGGTGGTGGATTCTACGGCGAAGGTGGCGAAGCTCGTGCGTCAGCCGATCGCTATGCAGATGCTCGATGTTCTTCCCGCGGAGACAGGCACTATCGGGCTTGCATGGGGCATCACGACAATGCGCGTCGTGTTTACAGCAAAAGAGATAGCAGGTCTGCAAGACCTTAACGGAATGAAGCTGCGCATCAACACAACGCCTGCCTATAAGGACTTCTACGAGCTGCTAGGCGCAGCCCCCACGCCGATCCCCACGCCAGCGGTTTTCGATGCCATGTCCAACGGTCAGGTTGATGGTCTTGAGGCTGACCTGGACTTCTCTTGGAACCAGCGGTTCGACAAGGTGTCGAAGACAATGCTGAAGATGAACGCGATCTTCATGCCCTGTGTTGCGCTCGCATCAGGCCGCGTCTGGCAGCAAATGCCGGAGGCGGACCGTGAGCTCATTGCCCGTTTGACCAAATCGGCGCTCGATGAGCAGATTGACGCAACGGTCGCAAACGAGTCAAAGCTCCTGGACGAATTTGGGAAGGTCATCACGATCAAGGATGTCGAAGTAGCCGATGCCGGCAAGATCATTGAGGCCTATGACAAGATCTGGCTGCCAAAGGCACCAATCCTCGCTGATCTGCGAAAGGTTGGGGCTTCCCTCTAAGCCACGCAGAACCGCCCGCTCGTCGGGCGGTTCCTGCTCGGGCGGCACGTTTTGCTGTCACGGTGTAAGGCTACCAGCGCCTGAAGTCATGGCGGGTAGGTCCAGCTTTCTCGGTTTGGATCGGACAGCGACCTCGTGGGCCTCTGCCTGCCCGACCGCATTGCCGATGGCATCTGCTGGTGCGGGCGTCAGCGCCCGCCCACGCGCAGCCAGGTGTCGGCAAGACGGTAGCCAGTCGGCCAGGGATCATCAGGGTCGAGCATCACCTGATGGGTGCCGGTGATCCGTGCACGGCCGGAAATTTCTGGTATGATTGCAGGGCGGCCACCTATGGTCGTCCGATCGACGATGCGACATTCGAATCGTGAGTCGATTATTGAATATCCGTAAAAGAGCTGCTCTAGATTGATCTGGCTGCGGGCGTGAAGCAGAGCCATGCGCGCCGAGCACCCGGTACCCGTCGGCGAACGGTCAAGTTTGGCAGGCTGGATCACGACGGTGTTGCGGCCGTGCAGCGCGCCGGCTTGCTCTTCAATCGGCAGCGTCAGCTGGCAAAAGGAGATGTGGTTCCATTCCGAATTGTCTGGGTGGTTAAATCCCAATTGCTCGTTTGCCGCATTCGTGATGCGGATGCCCGTCTCAGCAAGTTCGCGTGCCTCGTCCGGGGTGACGGCAAAGCCGAGCGCGCGGGCATCGGCGAAGACGAAACTGTCGCCGCCATAGGCGGTGTCGACGGTGAGCGTACCGATCCCTTCCACTTCGAGCGTCGCATTCAACTTGTCGGCGAAAGCAGGCACATTGGTGAACGTGATACGCTCCGCCTTGCCGTCACGGCAGGATGCGACGACGTCGAACAGCCCACCTGGCGCCTCAAGGACCATTCGTGTTTCCGGCTCGACCATTGGCACAATGCCGCTATCGAGCAGGACGGTTGAAACGCAGATGGCATTGGACCCCGACATTGGGGGTGTATCTTCAGGCTCCATGATAATGAAGCCCATGGTCGTACGCGGATCCTTAGGCGGCACGAGCAGGTTGATATGCCGGAAGACGCCACCGCGAGGCTCCTGCTGCGCGGATAGACCGCCATCTCATACTCGACAGCTGCACGACGGGTTCGACGCGATCGCGGGGCTGCGAAACGAGGCTATTTCTGAAGGGGCCGCAGTCACTGACGTTCGAGAACCGGCGAACCGATACGCCGATACCGGAATTCCTCGCGATCCGCTGCCATGGCCTCATCGATCAGCGCGGCCATCCGGGCGTGGAGCGGAGATTTCGCACAGGCGGGATCGGTTTCCGCAGCACTACCGGCGATTGCCATCGCCTGGCAGCGGCATCCGCCCCAGTCGATCTCCTGCCTTTCGCAACTGCGGCAGGGCTCGCTCATCCAGTCGGTCCCGCGAAAGGCGTTGAAGGCCTTTGATTGAAGCCAGATCTCCGCGAGGCTCTTGTCTCCGAAGCGGTCGAAGACGAGATCCGGAATGGTGCCGGCGGCATGGCATGGAAGGACGCTTCCGTCCGGTGCTACCACGAAGGCATCGCGTGCCCATCCGCCCATGCAAGGCTTTGGATACATGGCAAAATAATCCGGGGTGACGAAATCGATGGCCAGGACGCCGTAGAGGTCTTCCTGGGCCTTGCGCACCGTCTCAACCTGGCGCTCGACCGACGCACGGTCCGGCATCAGGGCGTTGCGGTTGAGGAGCGCCCACCCGGCATACTGCACATTGGCAATCTCCAGCCGCTCGGCGTCGAGGGCCAGGGCGAGATCGATGAAGGCCGGCACTTCCTCGATATTGTGCCGGTGGATCGGCGCGTTGATTGTCAGTGGCAGGCCGGCGGCGCGCACCTGCCTTGCCGTTTCCATCTTCTTCTCGTGAGCGCCTCGATGGTTGCCGATCTTTTCGGTCGTTGGAGCAAATGCGCCCTGGAAACTCACCTGGACATGGTCCAGTCCCGCCTGTGCCAGTGCTTCCATCCGTCCCTCGGCGATGCCGACGCCGGCCGTGATCAGGTTCGTGTAGACGCCGCGACTCGCCAGGCGTTGCACGAGCACCTCCAGGTCCGGTCGAAGAGTCGGCTCGCCTCCCGACAGGTGGATTTGCAGCACGCCGAGATCTGCTGCCTGATCAAACAACGCAAGCCAAGCCTCGGTTGCCATTTCCCGGTTTGCCTTCAGGAGTTCGACCGGGTTGGAGCAATAAGCGCATTGTAGCGGGCATCGATGCGTCAGTTCTGCCAGCATTCCGATCGGCGGAAGTATCGCTTGGGTCATAGCGTCACCAAAGATCTATCTGACCATTCCTGGAGAAAGCCTTCAACGTCCTCTGCAATCTCTTCGGGCGGGGCTTCATAAACAGACGCCAGGTGATCCAGGATCTGCCTGACCGAGTGCTTCCCATCGCACAGCCTCAGAATGTCTAGGCTGATCTCGTCGGGCCAGAACACCTTTTCCGGAGATAGGAGGGCCCAGGCCTGTCGGACCGGATCATATTGCAGGCGTACATGGCGCTTCAGCACCGGGATGGAGCTTGCAGTCACGATCCTGCGCTCCCGCCGCGGCATCATTGTGGCCGTTTCGGATCGAAGGCGCCGGGCGGCACATGGCCGTGATCCCCATAGGCCTGCTCAAGGGCATCCAGCATGGCCCAGAGTACGTCGCACTTGAAGACGAGGGCGTCGATCACCGCCTGCTGCTTTTCCGGCGTGTCGGACTTCGCCAGTACGTAGGCTAGGGCGAAATCCGAATCGCGCGAGGCCTGCGCCGGCCTTGGCCGGAAATATTCAAGGATATCCTCTGTCACGTAGTCGTATTTCGCCAGCATGGCCGGAACGCGCTCGCCGATGATCACTGGGGAGAAGAGCTCGGTCAGTGACGAGGCCACCGCCTCCAGCAGCGTACGATCCGTGCAGAAGGACAGGTAAGCGCCGACGGCGAAGCGTGTGGCCGGCAGTGCTGACTTCTGGCTCTTCACGAGGTCGGCATCGAGGCCGAGGCCGGTCGCCAGCTTCAACCAGCGCGCGATGCCGCCGTTCCAGCCGTCCGTGCCATCGTGATCCTCGACGCGTTTTCGCCATTCAGCACGGAAAGCAGGATCTTCGGCGCGGGCGATAATCATGGCATCCTTTCGAGGAATGACTGATTGATAGCAGTAGCGGTTCAGCGCCCAGGCCTGCAATTGTGCCTTCGACAGCGAGCCTGCCGTCATCTTGTGATGCAGCGGGTGGCGGTTATGGTAGCGGCTGACGCCTACCTCGCGCAGAACCTTCTCCAGCGCTTCGGGCGAAAGACCGTCTCTTGCTGCATCCGCAAACTCGTTCACAGCACCACCTCCATCCCGTCATGAGCAATCTCCCAGCCGCGTCCACGTACCGTCTCCGCTTCAGCGGAATTCTCGTCGAGGATGGGGTTCGTGTTGTTGATGTGGAGGTAGATGCGGCGGCCGATCTCCACATCGGCCAAGGCTGCCGCCGAGCCGTCCGGGCCGGAAATACGCATGTGACCCATGCGCTGCCCCGTCTTGGATCCGACGCCGGATGTGAGCATCTCGTCATCGGTATAGACGGTGCCATCGAAGAGGAGGCAGCGCGCTCCATGTAGACGTGTCTTCAGGTCGCTGTCGACGGCGGCGCATCCCGGAACGTAGAAGGCCGCGACGTTCTCAGCATCCGTTGCAATCCGGACGCCGATCGTGTCGCCCGCCTGCGTCCCGAACCCGGTGTTGGCCTTGCTTTCGTCTTCCATGAACAGCGCCACTTTGCCCGGAACGGGGAAGGGCTCTACCGTAAGGCCCGTCGGTTTGTTTTGCCAATCGAGGACCTGGGTGGTGACGTTTAGAGGTAGCTCGCGTCGTTGAACGACCCTCGGATCGAGGACGTTGAAAATCGAGTTTTGATCCAGCACATCGAGCACGCGCCGCGTCGCATAGATGACGAAAGCTTGTCGCTCCCGCAAGCTGAGAAGGCCGGCGATGTGGTCGACGTCGGCATTCGTCAGCACGACTGCCGCGATCGGCGTCGAGCGGAGCGGTGCATCCTCGGCGGGTTGCAGTTCCGGCGTGGCGGCGATCTGCTGGCGGATGTCGGGGGAGGCATTGAAGATCACCCAATCAACGCCATTGGCAGAAGCGGCCAGACTGGATTGCGTTCTTGCCTTCACGCCTTCGGCGCCCATCCGGGCCGCCCGGCTCAGGCGGAAATTGCAGTTCCACTGGGGGAAACCGCCGCCAGCGGCGGATCCCAGGATCTTCAGCCGCATCAAATGCTTCTCCCCGCCAAGGCAGACGCCGTGGCTTTCCTGAGCATGCGAGGCCCGTCTCACCCGCTGGGCGGGTGAGACGGTGATCGTCAGTTATTTCTTCGCAGGCAGTTGGGCAGGAAAATAACGCGACATTTCCATCCCCACAGCGACGGTGCACATCGCTGGCTTCTTCCATGTCTTCTTCATGTTTCCTCCTTCCAGGTGGCCCATTGTTTGAGCCACGGTCATCATACGCTGTTTGGCGCAGCATCCAAGCCCCGCGTGGCTCACGAAATCTTGGGAGCCCGCCTCCAGATTGAGGGGTTGATTAAATCCTGTCGCGGGATAGTCTTCGCTTCGGCACCGAAAAGACGTTAGTTCCGAACCACTTCGGGACTGGTTTATCCGTGGAGGGATCCGGTGCCTGCTGTCTTCCTGCCGTTCATTGCTATCTTTCTCGTTCTGTTCGGTGTCTTCCCGACTGCGGCGCAGCAATCGGCCGTGCCGCAGGTACAGGTCAAGCTGGGCTACCTTCGCGCCTATGAGCCACAGCTCGCGCTCTCCGTACTCGATGTCGCGCCACGCGACGAAGGGGTGGCTGGGGCCGACGTGGCAATCGCCGACAACAACACGACCGGTAAGTTCCTTGGGCAGACCTACACGCTCGACGTGACCGAGGTAAAACTTGATGCGGATGTGAAGGCGGCGACAGAGGAACTCATCTCGAAGGGGGTGAACTACATCCTGGCGGACCTGTCCGCCGAGCAGCTTCTATCGATCACCGATCTCGCGCGGGATCGGGATGTGCTGATCTTCAACA
The DNA here is from genome assembly GCF_000967425.1 of Pseudorhizobium banfieldiae. NCBI lineage: Bacteria > Pseudomonadati > Pseudomonadota > Alphaproteobacteria > Hyphomicrobiales > Rhizobiaceae > Pseudorhizobium > Pseudorhizobium banfieldiae. The sequence continues at coordinate 3,191,792 of NZ_FO082820.1, read as the reverse complement.
TCGGTGCCACGGATGATCGGCTGCGCGAGGAGGCTTGCCGTTCGAACGTCTTCCACACGGCTCCTACCCGCAGCATGCTAGCCGATGGGCTGGCGCAATATCTCATATGGAAGCAATGGCCTCGCTGGGTGTTGATCCATGGCTCCCATGAGCGGGACAAGCTTTTTGCCGATGCGCTTCGTCGTGCCGCAGAGCGCTTCGGCGGTGAGATCCTGCTGGAGAAGGAGTTCACTGATACCGGGACCGCCCGCAGGACGGATTCAGGCGTCGTCCAGATCCAGCGCCAGATGCCGGTCTTCACGCAGGATTTTCCCGAGCATGACGTCGTTCTGGTGGCCGACGAGAGCGAGGTATTCGGTACCTATGTCCCCTACCGAACCTGGACGCCTCGGCCCGTCGCCGGCACCGCCGGCCTCATTCCGTCTGCCTGGCATCCCGCCAGCGAGCAATGGGGCGGCACGCAGATCCAGAACCGGTTCGCCAAGGCGAACGGGCGGCGGATGCTGTGGAAGGACATGGCCGCCTGGACGGCGGTGCGGGTCGTCGGCGAAGCCGTGACGCGTATTAACAGCGCCGAGGCCGCGAAAACTGCAGATTACCTGCGAAGCCCTGATTTTTCGATTGCAGCGTTCAAGGGGCAGAAGCTGACCTTCCGGACCTGGAACGGGCAGCTGCGCCAGCCGATCTTCCTTGGCGACGGGCGGTCGGTGGTATCGACCTCGCCGCAGGAGGGGTTCCTGCATCAGGTGTCGGAGCTGGACACGCTCGGGGTCGATCAACCGGAAACGACATGCGTTCTGGACTGAAAACGTGTGAGGAGGGATCTGGAATGCTTGGAAGACAGAGTTGTTTGTCAGGCGCGCTTGTATTCGCGGTTGGCCTTGCCACGCCCGCGTCAGCCTACATGGTCTATGTCTCCAACGAGAAGGACAACACGGTAACCGTCGTGGACTCCACCACCATGGAGGTGGTCCACACGATCAGTGTCGGCCAGCGGCCTCGCGGCATCACGATCTCGCATGACGGCAAGTTCATCTACCTGTGTGCCAGCGACGACGACACGATTGAGATCATCGATACAGCCACCAATCAGATCGTCGGCTCACTGCCTTCGGGACCGGATCCGGAGCTCTTCGTGCTCTCGCCCGATGGCAAGATGCTTTATGTCGCCAACGAGGACGACAACCTGGTCACGGTCATCGATCTCGCCAGCAAGAGCGTGGTGGCCGAAATTCCAGTCGGCGTGGAGCCGGAGGGGATGGGGATCAGTCCGGACGGCAAGACGATGGTCAATACGTCCGAAACAACCAACATGGCGCATTTCATCGACACGGCCACGAACGAGATTACGCATAACGTGCTGGTCGATTCCCGTCCGCGCTTTGCCGAATTCAAGCCGGACAATTCCGAAGTGTGGGTGAGTGCCGAGATCGGCGGCACCGTTTCGGTGATCGACAATGAAAGTCGCGAGATCACCCAGAAGATCTCCTTCGAGATCCCCGGTCTGCGATCGGAAGCGATCCAACCCGTCGGGGTCCGGATTACTGCGGACGGCACCAAAGCTTACGTCGCGCTCGGTCCCGCCAATCGCGTCGCTGTCGTCAATACGGAGACCTATGAGGTTGAGAAGTATGTGCTGGTTGGCCAGCGTGTCTGGCAGCTCGCCTTCACGCCGGACCAGAAGACGATCATCAGCACCAACGGCGTCTCCAACGACATCACCTTCATCGATGTCGCCACCGACGAGCCAGTCCAATCGGTGACGGTCGGGGCGCTTCCGTGGGGCGTGGCTGTGTCGCCGCAATAGTTTCAGCGTTTTCAGGAGGAGGATTGAAATGAACTATTATCGCAGACTGTCTCTCGCAGCCTTCATGGGGCTCGCCGTCTCCGTGGTGCCGGCATTCTCGCAGGATGCCGATGATGGTGACGACGATGATGCGCCGGCACCGGCGGCCGCGGCGACGGAGAAGGTGACGCGGGCCAGCAAGGACGTCCCGGAACTGGTCCTGGGGTCGGCGGAAGACAGTTTCACCGTGAACCAGAAGGACTTCGAACTGATCGCCGGGCAGGGGTATCGTTGGAAGATTAGCTCTGCTGCCGGACTGGAGTATAAATTTCACACAGACCTGTTCCGCAATGTCTGGATGAACCAGATCGTCATCAACGATCTTGAGGTTCACATGAACGGGGCACCTGCTTGGCTGGAATTCGACGCGGAAGGGACGATGCAGGTGCAGTTCACGACGATCCGTCCCGGAACCTACACCTGGTCGGTGCCGGACTTGGCCGACAAGGGAATGCAGGGCACGATCATCATCAAGTAGCGGAGAACGGAAGGCGGGATGATGCAGCATGTGAAGGCGGATGAAGCCATGGTCCCGCCCGCCGCTCTGGAAGTGTCCGGCGTAAGCCACGCCTATGGTCGCAAACGGGTGCTTTCAGATGTGTCCTTCACGATCCCGCAAGGCCGCTTCACGGTCTTGCTCGGCCTCAATGGTGCCGGAAAGACAACGCTGTTTTCACTGATCTGCCATCTTTACGATACCCGGCATGGCGCGATCCGCATCTTCGGGCATGACATCGCAAGGCAGCCGGGCCAGGCGCTTCGTCGTCTCGGAATTGTGTTCCAGGCCCGTACGCTGGACCTCGACCTCAGTATCGATCAGAATCTTGCCTATCACGCGTCCCTGCACGGGATCGGCCGGGCTGCGGCGAGGGAGCGGATAGGGACGCTTTTGCAGCAGGTCGGTATGAGCGATCGCCTGCACGACAAGGTCCGGGCGCTGTCGGGCGGCCAGATGCGTCGCGTCGAGATCGTCCGCGCCCTGCTGCATCGGCCGCCGCTGCTCCTGCTGGACGAAGCCACGGTTGGTCTCGATATCCAGTCCCGTGCCGATATCCTGGCGACCATAAGAACCCTGGTGGCGGAAGAGGGGATCAGTGTCCTGTGGGCGACGCACCTGATCGACGAAGTCGATGTCCGCGATCGTGTCGTCCTGCTCCACAAGGGCAGGGTGCTGGCGGATGGCCGTGTTTCGGATGTCGTTTCGGCGACCGGCGCCGAGAATATCGGTGAAACCTTCGGAATACTCACTCAATCCGAGGTGCAGGCGGAGGAGGTGCTGCGATGACGTCGCAAGTTCAGGCCGAGATGCTCGCCGCCGCCGGCGGCCGCAGGTCCGGCTTCAGTCTGCGCCACTACCTCATCTGCTTTCGCGGCATCGTGTTCAGGGAGGCGTTGCGCTTCCTGAACCAGCGGGAGCGCTTCATCTCCTCGCTCGTGCGCCCGCTGTTGTGGCTGTTCATCTTCGCGGCTGGCTTCCGGCAGGTCCTGGGCGTCTCGATCATTCCACCCTACAAGACCTATGTCCTCTATGAAGTCTATATCACGCCTGGTCTATGCGGGATGATCCTGCTGTTCAGCGGCATGCAGTCCTCGCTCTCCATGGTCTACGACCGGGAGATGGGCAATATGAGGACCCTACTGGTCAGCCCTTTCCCGCGCTGGTTCCTGCTCGTGTCGAAGCTGTTGGCGGGTGTCACGGTTTCGATCCTGCAAGTCTATGTCTTCCTGGCAATCGCCTGGTTCTGGGGCGTGAAGCCACCGCTCATCGGTTACCTGTTCATCCTGCCGGCGCTTTTTCTCGCGGGAGTGATGCTGTGCGCACTCGGCATGCTACTTTCCTCGATGATCAAGCAGCTGGAGAATTTTGCGGGCATCATGAACTTCGTGATCTTCCCGATGTATTTCGCTTCTTCGGCGCTCTACCCTCTGTGGCGCATCCAGGAGGCTAGTCCGCTTCTTCACAAGATCTGCCTCGCCAACCCCTTTACCTACGCCGTCGAACTGGTGCGCTTCGCGCTCTACGGGCAGATCGAATGGTATTCCCTATCGGTCGTGGTCGGGTGCATCCTGCTCTTCCTGGGCGGCGCCATCTTTGCCTATGACCCATCGAAAGGCCTGCTCAGCCGCAGGCAGGATGGAGGAGGAAACACATGAGGTTCTCGGCGCGCGTGATGACATACCTCGGAGCCTTCCTGTTGCACGGCGCTCTCGTCGGGCCGGCTCTAACGGCTCAGGGAGATGATCCCGAGTGGCCCTGCATCCAGCGCAAGGTGCCAGAACTCTCACTTGCGCAGATCTGGACCGGACCGGAACTGCCGCCATCGGCAAGCGAATGGGCAGATGATGCCGACGTTTCATATCTTGTCGCAGAGGTCGCGGCCAGGCGCGTGCCCTTGGCCGATGCAGAGCAGATGATCCGCGATTTTGCCACCAGGCTGACGCCGGAAGAGCGGCAGATGCGGCTTGCAAAGCTGGTGAGGGGGCTTTTCGATCACATGAACCGCGAGCGTTCGCAGGTCATCAGCGGTATCGGCCGGTACGCCCATAAGCAGAGGGACTTGGCAGACGCACTGCGCAAGGAAGCTTCGGCTGTCGATGCGTTACGGGCGAAAGCGGACGCTGATCCCAACGAGGTCGCTGTTCGCAACGGCCGGCTCGTCTTCCAGACGAGAATCTTCCAGGAACGGGTCCAGTCTCTCACCTTCGTCTGCGAGGTGCCGACCTTGATCGAGCAGCGCTTGTACGCGCTCGTCAAGACCATCTCGCAGACGCTGGAGAACCGCTAGTTTACGGGAACTGCTTGAGGTAGGCGATCACGTTTGCGAGGTCCTCATCCTTCTTCAGCCCGACGAACGCCATCTTATTGCCCTTGATGTAAGCTTTCGGGTCGTGAAGATACTCCGCAAGCGTTTCGTCGTTCCAGACGAGACCCTTCTCTCCTGCCTCGGCCATGGCTTTGGAGTATTTGAACCCTTCATGCGTGCCTGCGGTGCGACCGACGACGCCCTTGAGAGAGGGACCAATCTTGTTTGTGTCGCCTTCGACGACGTGACATGCCTTGCATTTGGCGAATACTTTCTCGCCGGCTGCAGCGTCTTGGGCAAGACACTGACCGGCCATCGCGATCACGAGGCCCGCCGCCCCAACCATTACCGTAAGCTGCATTCCACATCCTCCCGGAGGTCCAGTTTTTCGTGTAGTGGTGCGCTCCGATCGGATGCGCTGTACACGCGGAGAAAGGTAGACCTTCGTTTGAGCGAGTCAACATAGTCGCGTGGTCCACGCGGTACACTTAGTTGACGCATATCCGCGCAGGGCATACTCTGCTCGAAGCTTTTCATCGGGCACCTTGAGGAGCTTCTGTCGGGTACGTGCGCTCGGCCTTCGATATTGCGCATTCACGCAAGAAAGGTGCTTCCTTGAACCTCGTCGATCTTGTCCTGACAGTGTGTCTGTTCGCCAGCCCTACCAGTTGCCGCGACGAGCATCTTTATTTCGAAAGCGAAGGCTCTCTCATGCAATGCATGATTTCGGCGCCCAGCCGCATCGCGCGATGGTCGGAAGGTCGCCCTGCGTTGAAGATTGTACGCTGGAAATGCGTATATCCCGATGGGAGCCGTGATATCTGACGGGCAAACCTACTTCAGGGGGAGTGACATGGGGATATCGAGACGAGGATTTGGTGGCTTGGGGCTTGCTTTGCTGGCGACCAGCTTGGGCTTTCCGGCGATCGGGGCATCCGACCTGCCGAGGATCAAGGTCGGCGTCCTCAAGTTCGGCACCGTCAGTTGGGAACTCAATACCATCAAGCATCATGGTCTGGACCGGAAGAACAGCGTCGAGGTCGAAGTTCTAGACTTCGCCGGCGAGGACGCAACCAATGTCGCCATGCTGGCCGGCGATCTCGATGTCATCGTGTCCGACTGGCTCTGGGTCTCGCGACAGCGGTCGGAAGGGGAGACGCTGACACTGGCGCCCTACTCAACGGCAGTGGGGGCCCTCATGGTCGAGAACGACTCCGCCCTACGTCAACTGCCCGACCTTGTCGGCAAGAAGATCGGAGTCGCGGGTGGGCCGCTGGACAAGAGCTGGTTGCTGATCCAGGGCCTTGCCCAGCAGGATCACCAACTCGACCTCGCCAAGGAAGCAGAGATCGTGTACGGCGCCCCGCCACTCCTCGCCGAGAAGGCGCTCTCGGGCGAACTGGATGCTGTCCTGAACTTCTGGCATTTCTGTGCTCGCCTGGAAGCGGAGGGCTTCCGACGGCTGGTCGGCGCCGACGATGCGGCCCGGGGCCTCGGAGCATCCGGACCAGTATCGGCTCTCGGTTATGTGTTCCGTGAGGAATGGGCCGACCAGAACCAGGAGGTGGCGCTGAACTTCATTCGAGCAAGTTCAGAGGCAAAGGCGCTGCTCGCCAGTTCCGATCCGGAATGGCAGCGGCTTGCGCCGTTGGTGAGGGCAGAAGGGCGAGCGCTTGAGGTGCTGCGCGATCGGTATCGCGAAGGTATTCCGCAGCGTCCTGTTGCCGAGGAGGAGCAGGATGCCGCCAAACTCTACGAAGTCCTCGCCACCCTGGGCGGCGAGAAGCTCGTCGGGAAGGCACGGCGAATGGCGCCCGGCACTTATTGGGCTGCATTGAAGGCATGAACGTTGACGAGGATGCCAGGGCCGGCTTGGTGTCCGAGCGTCGCGGCGGCGGGCGTGGCGCCTTGCTGCCGCTGGCGAGCACCGCGGCATCCCTGATCGGCCTCCTGCTGGTGTGGAGCCTGGTTGCGGAACTCTGGCCGAGTCGCGCGCTGCCACCACCAGCGGCGGTATGGCGTGTCATCGTCGCCGAATTGATCAGTGGCGATCTCGTCTACCATCTGATAATGACCTTGTGGCGCGTCGCTGCCGCTTATGTCATCGCCATGGTGGTCGGGACCGTGATCGGCATTCTGCTCGGCCGACGACGACGGCTCAACTCATTCTTCGATCCCTGGCTCGTTCTCTTCCTGAACATACCGGCCCTGGTGATAATCGTGCTTGCCTATATCTGGTTCGGCTTGACGGAAGCAGCCGCGATCGGCGCCGTGGCGGTCAACAAGATCCCGAACGTCGTTGTCACGATGCGCGAAGGGGCACGCGCACTCGACGACCGGTTCATGGAAATGGCACAGGTCTACCGCCTGACCAACTTAGATAGGGTCCGGCATATCCTGGTGCCGCAACTCCAGCCCTACTTTGCCGCGGCATCACGTTCAGGCATCGCATTGATCTGGAAGATCGTCCTCGTGGTGGAACTGCTTGGTCGCTCGAATGGCGTCGGCTTCCAGATCTACCTCTATTTCCAGATCTTCGATGTCGCCGGTATCCTGGCCTATACCCTGGCCTTCGTTGCCATCATGTTGATGATCGAACTCGTTGTGGTGCAGCCCGTTGAACAGCATGCAAGCCGTTGGCGTCGCCGCGCCGCTTAAGGTCGAGATCCGTGAAAAAACTTTCCGCTCGACGGAGGGCGTAGGCGTCGTCGCTCTACGAGACCTCTCCTTCGAAGTCGGGTCGGGCGAGTTTGCATGCCTCCTCGGTCCGTCAGGATGCGGCAAGACTACGACATTGCGCATCCTGCTCGGTCTTGATCGAGCCTATTCAGGCAGCATCCGGATGCCGGCCGGAGACAGTCACCGCATCGCGGCTGTCTTTCAGGAGCCGGTGCTCCTTCCATGGCGGACGGTGGAGCAGAACATCCGGTTGACGCTGCCTCCGTCCCTGAAGAAGGTCGTGCTCGACGAACTGTTCGAGGCTCTTGGCCTGTCTGGGCTGGAGACCCTTTATCCTTCCGAACTGTCGCTTGGACTTGCGAGACGTGTCGCTCTTGCCCGCGCCTTTGCGACTGAGCCTTCCATCCTCTTCCTGGACGAGCCGTTCGTATCGCTTGACGAGGCAACCGCCGAAAGACTGCGAAGTCTTCTCGTAACGATCTGGTCGACGCGACCGACCACGGCGTTGATGGTGACGCACAACTTGCGCGAGGCCCTCTTGCTTGCCGACAGGATCATCGTTCTATCGCCCAGGCCAGGAAAAGTCGTCGGCATTTTCAACGTCGGTTTGCCCCGGCCGGAAAGGGATGCGGACCATCTGGACCGACTGGTTCGCGCCTTCAAGCAGCAGTTTGCCGGCGTGGATGGCTTCGCCTGATCATTCATATAGTGCGTAAGGGAAGGTGCGTCCGTATCAGAAGCAGCGGACGTCTGCCTCTGCCTGCGCTCGTCGCAGATCTGCCGTCGCGGACCGTGCAGGCGCACTTTGGCGAAACAGGACGCCTCGTTCACCTGTGATCAAACCAAGGCTTCGAAAGGTCTCCGCCTCCTCATAACGGGTATAGGGTATGATGGAGGAAATGACATCTATGGAGCAGGAACAGCTTTCCAGAGCCTGCCGGGAATTTCCGTTGGCCTTCATGCATCCATAGACGTAGTCGGCGACAGCGATCGTTGGATAATCCTGCGCGGCAGAGGCTCCGGCCGCATACATGATAGCCGCGAAAAACAACACCGAGCGGCGTTTCTGGGCGAGCGTCATAGGTGATCTCCGAGGGGCTCGGGAAGCGATGGGTAAGGTTCATGCTTCAAATACCTAAGTATTATCATAGCAATTGATGGGGCTGGATTAAAGAAAAATCCCGGCCGTGAGCAGTATGCTTTGATACTGCGCCGCAGCAATTCTTTCGCAACGCACCATTCTGATGTATTTAATCTTGCCTATACGGCTATTGTATCCTATCGTCATCTTTGTCATCCGGCTTCAAGGTTTTGTCTTATGGGAGGGACGAGGCTTCGCAGGTGAAAATCGGTACGGCAGCAACGGTGCCCGCTGCTCAAGCCGACAGACATCGTGACACGCTGACGGAAGACGATCCCAGACAGCATGAACGTCCATGACCGGCAAACCAGGTCTTTGGGACCAGTTGTGCCGCGATGACGTGCCTCGGGTGAATAACTGCATCGGGAGGACTACGCATGCGCCTGACCAAAACCTCTGCCTGTCTGTCTCTGACTGCTGCTGGATTTCTGGCAGCTGCCCTTGCCAGCACGGCACTTGCCAATGACGAACTGACTGCCCTCGCGGCAGATTCGAAGAACTGGGCAATGCCCACCGGCGACTACGCCAATCACCGGTATTCGAAGCTCAACCAGATTACCAAGGACAACGTGAAGGATCTGCAGGTCAAGTGGACCTTTTCGACCGGCGTCCTGCGCGGGCACGAGGGTGGCCCGCTGGTCATCGGCGATGTTATGTACGTCCATACGCCGTTTCCGAACATCGTCTATGCCCTCGACCTGAAGAATGACGGGAAGATTCTCTGGAAGTACGAGCCGCGGCAGGATCCCAATGTCATCGGGATCATGTGCTGCGATACGGTGAACCGCGGCGTGGCCTACGGCGACGGCAAGATCATCCTGAACCAGGCGGACACCACGGTGGTCGCTCTGGACGCCAAGACGGGTGAAGTCGTGTGGTCCGTGAAGAACGGTGACCAGATCGACGGCGGCAAGGGTGAGTCCGGTACGGCTGCCCCCATGGTCGTCAAGGACAAGGTCATCATCGGGGTGTCGGGTGCCGAATTCGGCGTACGGGGCTGGACGGCCGCCTATAACCTCAAGGATGGCTCGCTGGCCTGGAAGGCCTATTCGATGGGACCCGATTCAGAGACGCTGATCGATCCCGAAAAGACCACCCACCTGGGCAAGCCCGTCGGACCGGATTCAGGGACGAATACCTGGGAGGGGGAACAGTGGAAGACAGGCGGCGGGACGACATGGGGATGGTTCGCCTATGACCCCAAGAGCAACCTGGTGTTCTACGGTACCGGAAACCCGTCGACATGGAATCCGGTGCAGCGCCCCGGCGACAACCGCTGGTCCATGACCTTGATGGCCCGTGATGCCGATACTGGTGTTGCCAAGTGGCTCTACCAGATGACGCCGCATGACGAATGGGACTATGACGGGGTGAACGAAAACATCCTTGTCGACGCGATGGACATCAATGGCGAGAAGCGGGACGTCCTCGTTCACTTCGACCGTAACGGCTTTGCCTATACGCTCGATCGCAACACCGGCGAACTCCTGGTTGCCAAAAAGTACGATCCGAAGGTCAACTGGGCGACGGAAGTCGTGATGGATCCGAATAGCGACCAGTACGGCCGACCGCAGGTAGTGGCGCAGTATTCGACCCATCAGAACGGTGAGGATACCAATACCACCGGGGTTTGCCCGGCGGCTCTCGGAACGAAGGACCAGCAGCCTGCCTCCTATTCGCCCAAGACCGGCTTGTTCTATGTGCCGACGAACCACGTCTGCATGGACTATGAGCCCTACAGGGTGAGCTATACGGCGGGACAACCCTATGTGGGTGCCACCGTGTCAATGTATCCGGCACCGGACAGCCATGGCGGCATGGGCAACTTCATCGCCTGGGATGCCGCCAAGGGCGAGATCGTCTGGTCGAAGCCCGAGCAGTTCTCGGTCTGGTCGGGTGCGCTCGCAACGGACGGCGACGTCGTCTTCTACGGCACGCTGGAAGGTTACATCAAGGCGGTCGATCTCGACGGAAACGAACTCTACAAGTTCAAAACTCCGTCGGGGATCATCGGCAATATCAACACGTATGAGCATGAGGGTAAGCAGTATATCGCCGTTCTGTCCGGCGTCGGTGGCTGGGCCGGCATCGGATTGGCCGGCGGTCTGCTTTCTCCGGAAAACGCTGCGGCGTGGCATGGTGCCGTTGGCCAGGGCCGTGACGCAGGCGAAGAAGCTCAGGTGGTCGGAACGGCCGGACTGGGTGCTGTGGGCGGCTATGCGGCATTGGCCGACTATACCACCCTCGGCGGACAATTGACCGTCTTCGGTCTTCCTGACTGACAGGCTCAATCAGCAATCAGGCTGCCTCGCGTGGGCGGCCTGATAGCAGCCCAGTCGGCAGTCGCGTTTCTGATTGCCAAATGTGGATCCAGAGGATCACCGCCTTCTTGTGAGCATGAGGTTGCTTGATGAATTCCCGCCTTCTTGCCTTAGCCGTTGCCGTGACGCTCCCTGTTCTCAACCCAAGCCTTGTCCTATCAGCCGACACGAAGGAGAAAGCTGCCGCAGTCAGCGAGGAAGACGGCAAGTTTTTCGACGCGGAAGGCACGCCGACCTTCAAGATCGAGAACGGAACCGTCGACTGGTATACGTTCAGCGGTTATCGGCGTTACCATTCGGATTGTCATGTCTGTCATGGCCCTGACGGGGTCGGATCCAGCTACGCGCCTGCTCTGGCGGAGAGCATGAAGAACATGGACTATCCGACCTTCCTCTCGATCGTTGCCGAGGGAAGGCAGAACGTTGGAGGCGGCAAGGAAAACGTCATGCCGGCATTCGGCGACAACAAGAACGTCTACTGCTATCTCGACGACATCTACATCTATCTGCGGGCACGTGCCGTGGACGCGGCACCGCGGGGACGTCCACCCAATAAGGCGGACAAGCCTCAGGGGGCGAAGGATTATGAAGCGTCCTGCATGGGTGGGTGAGATGGCCAGTACGTCCTCCCCCAGCCTCCTGAAGCCCGTCCTCCTTGCCTGTGCCCTGCTTTTACCATTGCAGGCGCAGGCCCAGACCGCGGGACTGGGTGCCGCCGGCGAACTGGTCGACCCCGACGTCCTGCGCGTCTGCGCCGACCCGTCCAACATGCCCTTCACAGACCAGAGCGGCGAAGGCTTTGAGGACAAGCTTGCAAAAATGGTCGCGACTGCGACGGGGCGAAGCTCGGTGGCCTATACCTGGTTTCCATCGATCACGGGCTTCGTGCGCAATACTCTGGGGGCCAATCGCTGCGACATCATCATGGGTTATGCGCAGGGGGATGAACTGGTCCAGAACACCAACGCCTATTACCGTTCCTCCTATGTGATGCTTTACAAGAAGGACGGCGAACTGGCGGGCGTGGAAACGCTGACGGATCCGAAGCTCGCTGACAAGCGGATCGGGGTGGTCGAGGGGACGCCCCCGTCCGCCAACATGGCAGCCGCCAAGCTGATGCGCAAAGCCAAGGTCTACCCGCTCATGGTGGATACGCGTGTTGCTCCGTCCATGGCCGAAGTGATGATCCGGGACATGCTCGACGGCGTGATCGACGCGGCTGTAGTTTGGGGACCTATGGCCGGGTATTATGCGAGCAAATCCGGTGCAGACCTGGCGATGGTGCCGTTGATCAAGGAGAAAGGCGGTCAGCGGATGACCTATCGCATTACGATGGGGGTGCGGCCATCGGATCAGGAGTGGAAGCGCACGCTGAACACCTACATCCGTGAGCATCAGGGCGAGATCAACAAGCTCCTTTTGGAGTACCACGTCCCGCTTCTTGACGAGCGGGACCAGGCGATCACGCAGTAGGAAGTCGCGACCGCCTGCGACGGCGGGTGCTTCGGACATCAGGCAGCCGTATTTAGCCGGCTGAGCGAGAGATCAAGGAGAGAAAAGACCATGGACGTTCGCGCCGCCGTTGCCGTTCAAGCCGGCAAGCCGCTGGAGATCATGACAGTTCAGCTGGAGGGGCCTCGGGCGGGCGAGGTGCTGGTGGAGGTGAAGGCGACCGGCATCTGCCATACTGATGATTTCACCCTGTCGGGCGCCGATCCGGAAGGCCTGTTTCCGGCGATCCTCGGCCATGAGGGTGCAGGCATCGTCGTCGACGTCGGCCCCGGCGTCACCTCGGTGAAGAAGGGCGACCACGTCATCCCGCTCTATACGCCGGAATGCCGCGAATGCCCCTCCTGCCTCTCGCGCAAGACGAACCTGTGCACCGCCATCCGCTCCACCCAGGGCCAGGGCGTCATGCCGGACGGCACCTCGCGCTTTTCCATCAACGGCGAGAAGCTGCACCACTACATGGGCTGCTCGACCTTCGCCAACTATACGGTCCTGCCGGAGATCGCCGTCGCCAAGGTCAATCCCGACGCTCCCTTCGACAAGATCTGCTATATCGGCTGCGGCGTGACGACCGGCATCGGCGCCGTGATCAACACCGCCAAGGTGGAGATCGGATCGACCGCGATCGTCTTCGGGCTTGGCGGCATCGGCCTCAACGTCATCCAGGGCCTGCGCCTTGCCGGCGCCGACATGATCATCGGCGTCGACCTCAACAACGACAAGAAGGAGTGGGGCGAGCGCTTCGGCATGACCCATTTCGTCAACCCGAAGGAGGTGGGCGACGACATCGTCCCTCACCTCGTCAACATGACGAAGCGCGGCGCCGATCAGATCGGCGGGGCCGACTACACCTTCGACTGCACCGGCAATACCAGGGTCATGCGCCAGGCGCTGGAGGCCTCGCATCGCGGCTGGGGCAAGTCGGTCATCATCGGCGTGGCCGGCGCCGGCCAGGAAATCTCCACCCGTCCCTTCCAGCTGGTCACCGGCCGCACCTGGATGGGCACGGCCTTCGGCGGCGCCCGCGGGCGCACCGACGTGCCGAAGATCGTCGACTGGTACATGGAGGGCAAGATCGAGATCGACCCGATGATCACCCACACCATGGGGCTGGAAGATATCAACAAGGGCTTCGAGCTCATGCATGGCGGACAGAGCATCAGGAGCGTCGTGGTGTATTGAGGAAGACGGCCGGCGCGCGGCTTCAACGCCGAAGGCAGTCCGGGAAGTGGACCTTGCTTCGGCTCAACAGGGGAGGTGGCATGCCATGGAAAGTGCAATCCGTATACATCCGGCCGTGGATAATGGTATCAAGCCGGCCGATCCCGGCTTTTCGGGCGGGACGCTCGTCTGTGCCTGCACGGACCGGCCGGTCAAGGTGAAGATCGAGGGGCAGGTCGCACATAATCATGTGTGTGGCTGCACGAAATGCTGGAAGCCGAAAGGGGTCGTTTTCTCGGTCGTCGCCGTCGTGCCCCACGACAAGGTGACGGTACTTGAAAATGGAGACAAGCTGCAGGTCGTCGACAGTTCGGCGCTGATCCAGCGTCATGCCTGTCGGGAATGCGGCGTCCATATGTACGGGCCGGTCGAGAGGGAGCACGCCTTCCAGGGGCTCGACTTCGTGCATCCGGAGCGCTTCCAGGAGTCGGGCTGGGCTCCTCCGGAGTTTGCGGCTTTCGTGTCCTCGATCATCGAGGCTGGTGTCGATCCCAGTCAAATGGATGCGATCCGGGCACGCCTGCGGGAGCTTGGGCTGGAGCCCTATGACTGCCTCTCGCCAGCGTTGATGGACTACGTTGCTAGCTGGGTGGCGAAGAAGTCCGGAGCTCTGGCGGCCTGATTACAGAAGCACACTGGCTGTCGGACAAGCATCTGACCGGCAGCCAGTGATCACGGCTGTTACCATTATGCCTTCGATCCACGCAGGAACGGCGGAGTGCTGAGGCGCGAACCGGTGCCTTGGGGGAGTTGCGCGGCGTTCGTCTCGCCGACGCCTGAGCCGCTTAGCCCGAGCCGGGCGGCTTCCCGAGACTGCCGCGCGCGATTGGGCTGCAAAGGCGCTACCGGAATGGCGGTGAACGTGATATTTTAGAACATGTCGATCGAAAGGTGTGATCCCGTCGACTGTGCCGGACAGTCAGCTACCGGCGGGCGCTTCACACGCCGTGAAGCCTTGGCCCTGGGTCTCTGTCTGTGCTGTTTTCCCCGAGCCGGGTTCGGCATTCAATTTGGGAGATTGAAGGAACTCGGTAACGGTGTCTTCATCCGCGAGGCGCCCCATGAGGAAGTGTCGCCGGCCAACAAAGGCGGTATTGCCAATGTCGGGTTCATCGTTGGACGCGACAGCGTACTTGTCACCGATCCCGGCGGCAGTCTGGCGGATGGGGAGTGGCTCAAGGCGCGGGTCAGGGAGCGAACCAGCAAGCCGATCCAGCATGTGGTCCTGACACACGTCCATCCTGACCATTGCTTCGGCGCTGCTGCCTTTGCCGAGGAGCAGCCTCAGTTTGTCGGTCATCATGCCCTGAAGGCTGCCCTGGATGCGCGCGGAAGCTACTACCGGGAGCGCCTTGCGGATGTCCTCGGAGCGGAGAATGTCGGCGATATCATCTACCCGACGCTGGAGGTCGAGGATGTGGCGGAGATCGACCTCGGCGACCGCCGCCTGCAGATCAGGGCGCATCGGACGGCACATACCAATTGCGACCTGTCGATGCTCGACCTGTCGTCTGGTCTGCTCTTTCCGGCAGACCTGCTTTTCGTTGATCGTGTGCCTTCACTCGATGGCAGCCTGTCGGGATGGTTGGCGGAAGCGGAACGGTTGAAGGGGCTCGGCGCGGTTCGAGCCGTACCGGGCCACGGTCCGGCGATTGTGGAATTCGAGGCGGCCATGGACAGGCAGATCGGCTACCTGAGCACCCTCCACGGTGAAACACGAAAGGCCATCGAGGAGGGGCTATCGATAGACGAGGCCAGCCGAAGGGTCGCTGCGGGGGAAGGAGCCGGTTGGGCGCTGTTCAGCGACTATCATGCCCGCAACGTGATCCAGGCCTACAAGGAACTTGAATGGGAATAGTCTCACCTAACGCAGGGAGGAGAATATGATGCCGATGATGCGACGAACCTTTGCGACGGCTCTGCTGACGATGTTCTGTGTCGGTTCTGCGCCCGGCGTACATGCGTCCGAAGCCGACGCCGGGCGCGAAGAACGCTGGCAGCAGATCGCCGACTACATTTTTGAGGACCGCGAGGTGGTCCCGACGGACTCGCTGATCAAGATCGATGCCCCGAAGCGTGCGCAGGATGCGGCACTCGTGCCGATCACCCTCACGATGCCGGAGAAGGACAAGATCAAGTCGGTCTATCTGGTTATTGACGAGAACCCGATTCCCTTGGCCGCCCATGTCACCTTTGGCCCGGGCGCCGATGCCGGCGCGCTGCACCTGCGCGTGCGCGTCGACACCTATACCAACATTCACGCGGTTGCCGAGACGACGGAGGGAAAGCTGTTTTCCAACGCTGTCTTCGTGAAAGCGTCCGGTGGGTGCTCAGCCCCGTCCGGGCCGAGTGACGCCGAAGCGATGAAGGGCATGGGCGAGATGCGGATGAAGTTCGCGGAAAAAGTCCAGCAGGGGAAGTCCGCGGAAGCGACCCTGATGATCCGCCACCCGAACTTCAGCGGCATGCAGATGAACCAGCTGACCCGCCTCTACACGCCGCCGCGCTATGTGGAGAGGGTGACTGTTTCTCAGGGCGACCGGACCGTGATGGAAGTGACCGGGGACATTTCCCTCTCCACGAATCCAGCCATAGGTTTCAGCTTTGTGCCGGCAGACCAGGCGCCGATCCGGGTGGTTGCGTCCGACAACAAGGGTGGACAGTGGGAAGAGAGCTTCGACGTGCCGCTGGCAACCAACTAGGATCCGAAGACATGCGGGGAAGCTCACGGTTTTTCCTCTTACTTGCCGTCGCCGTGGCTCTGGCTGCCTCCGGTGGAGGCCGCATGTCCGCAGAGGTGATGGAGCCGGAAGGTTTGTGGTCGGGGCCAATGCGGAGCGAGACCCCCAGCACCCTGCAGGGCGCCGTGGTGATTGATATGGCCGGTCTCGAGGCCCTACTGCCAAGGGATCCGCTCCTGGTGGATGTTGGCCCGGCCGACAAGAAGCCTGAAGGGTTCTCGGAGGATCGGCTCTGGTTGCCCACTCATCGTTCCATTCCGAAGGCCGTCTGGCTTCCCGGCGCGGGAGCGGCAACCCTGGAGGCGGCACAGGAAGAGGCTTTCTTCCGGCGCGTGGAAGAACTGACCCAAGGCGACCACACCAGGCCGATCGTGGTCTTCTGCCAGCCGAGATGCTGGGGGAGCTGGAATGCCGGCAAGCGTTTGGTGACGAACGGCTATACCGGCGTCCACTGGTTCCCCGGCGGCGTCGACAGCTGGCAGGAGAAGCACGAGACGGTGGTCGTCGATGCCGATGAGGAGTGGCCGGTGGCGTCGGCGAAATGATTGGGGGGTTCTGACAAAAGGTGTTGTGGGTGGCCTCGCGCCATGCGTCGTTCCTGCCCGGAGGGGCCGGCTCCATCGGCATGCACTTCTCGATGAAGATCAGAGTGATGGGATCTCTGCCGATTTAGCAGCAACAATCTTCGTACATACTGTACTCGGTCGAAGCGCCACTGTCCGTCCCGATCGTCGCGCGCTCTTAAAGCCGCGTGTAACAGAGGGTCTGCGTGTAACGCGACTGCAAGTTCCGGTGCGGTCAGATTCCGCAACGGAGGGCAGCCGGAACGAATCTCCTGCTTCCAACGTCTTCCTTAACAACTTAAGGCATTCACTCTACTTCATAGGCCGCCATGGAGGATGTATGACAGACAGTTCAAGTGCGAAAGCAAAGACCGGGGTGGAGGGGTTGGACGACATTCTCTCTGGTGGGCTCTCCCGCGGTCACGTTTTTCTTCTCGAAGGGGCGCCAGGTTCGGGGAAGACGACGATCGCATTGCAGTTCCTGCTGGAAGGCGCCAGCATCGGCGAGCGCTGTCTCTACATCACCCTTTCGGAGACCGAGGAAGAACTGCGCGACAGTGCCCTCTCGCATGGTAAGGACATTGGCGATCAGGTCGAGATCTTCGAACTCGTCCCGCCGGAAAGCCTGCTCGATGCCGACCAGCAGCAGAGCCTCCTGTATTCTTCCGACCTGGAACTGGGCGAAACCACAAAACTGATCTTTGAAGCCTTCGAGCGCGTGAGGCCCCATCGGGTGGTGATTGACAGCCTCTCCGAAATCCGGCTGCTGGCGCAGAGCTCACTACGCTATCGCCGCCAGATCCTTGCAATGAAGCACTTCTTCTCGCGCTCCGATGCAACGGTGCTGTTGTTGGACGACATGACTTCCGAAGCGATGGACAAGACCGTCCACAGCGTCGTGCATGGGGTCATCCACCTGGAGCAGCTTGCCCCGGACTATGGCTCCGAGCGACGTCGGCTCCGGGTTCTCAAGTACCGCGGCCAAGCCTTTCGGGGTGGTTGCCATGACTTCATCATCAAGACCGGCGGCGTCGCCGTTTTCCCGCGGCTGCGCGCTGTCGAACACAGGTCGGGGTTCGAGCGCTCCTCGCTGGCGAGCGGCATTAGCGCATTCGACGCGCTTCTCGGCGGCGGCATCGCCCGCGGCTCCAGTACACTGCTCATCGGCCCGGCCGGTACCGGCAAAAGCCTTTTCGCATTACAGTTCGTCGAAGCCGCCATCCGGCGTGGTGAGCGGGCCGCGATCTTCATTTTCGACGAGGAACTGGGCCTGCTGTTTTCCCGCACGAAGGAGATGGGACTTGACCTTGAGGATTTGCGCGACAAGGGCCTGATCCACATCGAGCAGCTCGACGCTGCTGAACTTTCGCCCGGTGAGTTTGCCCAGCGCGTAAGGGACAGGGTAACGAGCTTCGACGCCAAGACGGTCGTGATCGACAGCATCAACGGCTATCAGGCTGCGATGCCCGAAGAGAACGCACTGATCCTGCATATGCACGAGCTGCTGCAATATTTGAACAGGCAGGGTGCGAACACCTTCATCACCGTCGCGCAGCACGGCCTCGTCGGCGACATGAAGTCTCCGGTGGACGTGACATACCTTGCAGACACGGTCATCCTGCTGCGCTACTTTGAGGCGGAGGGGCGCGTCCGCCGAGCCATCTCGGTGATCAAAAAGCGCACCGGGCAGCACGAAGATACGATCCGCGAGTACATGATCGGCAGTAACGGACTGACGCTGGGCGAGCCGCTTTCAGGCTTCCAGGGAATTCTGCGAGGCGTGCCCGTTCTGGTGGGAGACAGGCAGTCCTTGCTGCAAACACTTGATGAGGATGGCGCCAATTCCTGAGCGTGATGCCATTGGTCTGATCCACGCGCCCATGGGCCGCGATGCACAGATCGCGGTCGCTTTGCTAGAGGAAGCGGGGCTGCCCGGAAAGACTGCCCCGACTCTGGACGCGCTGGTGGCGGGGCTGAACGAGAACGTCGCCTTCGCCGTGATGACCGAAGAGGCGTTGCGGTCGGTCGACCTTCGTCCATTTGTCTCGTGGATCGAGACCCAGCCGAGCTGGTCCGATCTTCCGTTCATCATTCTGACGGCCCGCGGCGGTGGTCCTGAGCGCAACCCCGCCGCCGCCCGACTGTCGGAAGTCCTGGGCAATGTCAGTTTCGTCGAGCGGCCCTTCCACCCGACGACATTCATCAGTGTCGCCCGTTCCGCAATGCGGGCGCGACGGCGGCAATACGAGGCCAGTGCCCGCATGGAGGCGCTGGACGAAGGAGAGCGTCGTCTGCAGACGGCCTTGGACGCCGGCCGCCTCGGGGCGTGGGAACTCGATATTGCCACCAATGTCCTGACCACGTCGGCAACCTGCCGGGGCATCTTCGGCCGCGGCCCGGACGACAGCTTCACCTACGAGGATTTGCTGCAGTCGATCCACCCCGAGGACGTGGAGCGCATGCAGGAGGCGGTGCGCAAAACGCTTGAAACAGGCGTCGACTATGCCATCGCCTACCGGACCGTCTGGCCGGACGGCTCCATCCATGGCGCCGAAATCCGCGCCCAGCTTCACCGCGATCGCACCGGCCATCCGATCAAGCTCGTCGGCGTCTCGGCCGACATCACCGAACGCCTGCAGGCTGAAGAGCAGCAGCGTCGTCTCCACGAGATGCTCGAGGAACGCGTGGCGGAGCGGACTCGTGAGTTGCAGGAGGCGCACAGGCTTGTGCTGGCCGAGGTCAGCCAGCGGGAACGGGCGGAGGAACAGCTTCGCCAGGCCCAGAAGATGGAAGCGATCGGCCAGCTCACCGGCGGGGTGGCGCACGACTTCAACAACCTTCTCATGGCCGTGCTCGGCAACCTCGAGCTCCTGCGCAAGCATGTTGTCGGCGATGCGAAGGCAACGCGGCTGATCGACGGAGCCCTGCAGGGCGCCCAGCGCGGCGCGTCGCTTACCCAGCGGCTGCTGGCATTCGCCCGCAGGCAGGACCTGCAGGTGGGGCCGGTCAACCTTGCCGGGCTGGTGACGGAAATGGAGGATCTCCTTAAGCGGTCGGTTGGCTCCAGGATCGCCATAGAGGTGGCCGTCCCGGAACGCCTCCCGCCCGTCTCGGCGGATGCCAACCAGGTCGAGCTCGCGCTCCTCAACCTCGCGGTAAACGCCCGCGACGCGATGCCGGATGGCGGTACGATCCGGATCGAATTGAAGGAGGCTGAGCAGCCCGCTGTAGAGGATACGCTTGCACCTGGCCGCTATGTCGTCCTCTCCGTGATCGACGAGGGCCAGGGGATGGATGCTGAAACGCTGCAGAAGGCGGTCGAGCCGTTCTTTTCCACCAAGGCGCTCGGCAAGGGCACCGGTCTTGGCCTTTCCATGGTTCATGGGCTGGCGCTGCAGTTGGACGGTCGATTGAAGCTGCAAAGCGCCCCGGGTCAGGGAACCACGGCGGAACTCTGGATCCCTGTGTCGACCGCGGACGTTCAGGACCAGGCGCAGGATGTCGCGCCGGCGGGACCTCGCGATGATGCCGGGCCGAAGCGGATCCTTCTCGTCGACGATGATGTCCTGATCGCAATGAGTTCGGCTGACATGCTGAGCGATCTCGGCCACCAGGTCGTCGAAGCCCATTCCGGAAAGGAGGCGCTCGCCCTGATCGACGGCGGAGCCACCTTCGACCTGTTGATCACCGATTATTCCATGCCCGGCATGACGGGTGCGGAACTGGTCAAGGCTGCCCGCGACCGCGTGCCGGGACTCCCGATCCTGCTGGCCTCCGGCTATGCCGACCTGCCCTCGGGCGTGGAGTTGGACGTCGCCAGGCTGGCCAAGCCCTATTCCCAGGACCAGTTGGCGTCGGCGATCGACAAGATGTTGTAGCTTCTGACGGGGCGAGACCGCCAAGAGCTAAGAAGCCGAAACGAACGGTGTGCGCATCTTTTCCGAGTATCCGCATGGAGACGATTGGTCGGCATGCCCTGTCAGAGCTGTGCCAGTGTCCGCAGGTCCTCGATGGCCCCGGGACCGGCGGCCAGTACCGGCGCGCCCTTGGTCAGGCGTTCGCCTTCGACCGGGAAGGGCAGGAACCAGCCTCCGGCCTCGCGGACAAGGCAATATCCGGCGAGGCAATCCCAGGCATGCATGTAGGGTTCATAGTAGCCGACCAAGCGTCCGGCAGCGACGTATGCGAGCATGAGTGCGCCGGACCCGTTGCGGATGAAGGTGCCGCCTTGCGTCAACAATGCCTCCACGAAATCCGCGACGGTGCGAGGAGGAACGTGATGATTTGCGCCGACCCCGGTGACGGCATTGCGTATCGTTCGGGAGCCATCGATGCGGAGGGGGGTGCCGTTCAGTCGAGCGCCCAGTCCGTGAGCGGCCGAATACAATTCGTCCTGACAGGGAGCGGCAATCACGCCGACGACCGGCTCCCCTTGGTGCAGCAGTGCGATCGACACGCACCAGGTCGGCATCCCGTTGACGAAGGGGCTCGTGCCATCGATGGGATCGATTACCCAGGTGAAGCCGGAACTGCTCTCGATCAGCCCATACTCTTCTCCAAGCACGCCATCCATGGGATAGGCCTCGGCGATCTGCTCACGAATGAGCGTCTCCACGGCCCGATCGGCGATCGAGACGACGTCCTGCGGGTCCTTCTTGGCCTCGATGACAAGCGTCTCTCTGCGCAAGAAGTAGTCGAGCGCGAGGGCGCCCGCCTTGCGGGCCACGTCCTCGGCAAATCTCTGCCGGGCTTCATAGCCGGTTGTGGCATGGGAGGTCATGAGTTCCTCGTTTCGGGTTGTGCCGCTGGCGGTCAGCGGGTGATGATGGCAATGCCGCGGGACCTGAAGGCGACGGAGACGGGCGTGGACGCCGGCAGCATCCGGTCCACGGCCGGATCCACCACGAACAGACTGCCGCCTGAAGTCTCCACCTCATACTCGACATGGCCTCCCAGGTATGCCGCGTGGGTGATGACGCCGCCGAAGGGGGCATCATCGGCGGGTTCCAGAATGATGGCATTGGGTCTCACCGCGAGTCTCGCCTCGCCCGGTTGAGCAACGTCGCGTCTCGGCACCCGCTGCGTCAACGCTCCCAGGCGGATCAGCGCGTCGTCGCCTTCAATGCCGATGACATCGCATGACATGACGTTAGCCTCGCCCATGAAGTCGGCAATGAAGGAGGAAGCAGGCGCCTCATACAGGGTGCGCGGGGCACCTTCCTGTTCGACGCGACCGTCCTTCATGACGATGATGCGGTCGGAGACTGCAAGGGCCTCATCCTGATCGTGTGTGACATAGACTGCGGTGAAGCCCAGCCTTTGCTGCAGATCGCGGATTTCGGTCCTCACGCGACGGCGCAGGCGCGCGTCCAGGTTGGAGAGAGGTTCGTCGAGGAGCAGAACCTGTGGCTCAAGTACGAGCGCGCGGGCGACGGCAACCCGTTGCTGCTGGCCACCCGAGAGCTCGGCCGGTATACGATCGCCCATTCCGGCGAGACCGACGAGCGCCAGCCCCTCTTCGGCCCGCTCTCGCGCCTCGTTTGGCTTAACGCCCGATGATCCGAGGCCGTAGGCGACATTCTGGAGAGCCGTCATATGCGGGAAGAGCGCGTAGGACTGAAACACCATGGAGACGTCACGCTCGTTCGCCGGCAGCATCGTCACGTCTTTTCCGCCAATCAGGATGCGGCCGGCGCTGGGATGCTCCAGGCCCGCCAGCATGCGAAGCGTCGTGGTTTTGCCGCAGCCCGAGGGACCAAGCAGTGTCACCAGGGTGCCTGGCTCAATGGTGATCGACAGGTCGTGGATCGCGGTAAACGAACCGAAGCTCTTTTTGACGTTCTGGAATACTACCGAACCAGGCGTCTTCATGCTGTCTTCTCCTTCGCGACCGAAAGGGGCATCGAACCGGCGATGCGATTGGCACGGCGGAGGCGACGCTCGCCGACCAGGAGTTGGAAAACGGCGATGACGGCAATCATCACCACGATCAGGGCGGAGGAATAGGCGATGGCGACGCCGTACTCACCATTCTCCACCAGACCGACGATGTAGGACGTCGCCATGTTGTGCTCGGCACTCACGAGGAAGATGACGGCACTGATCGAGGTGATTGCGCGAACGAAGGAATAGACGAGCGCTGCCGTGATTGCCGGCCGCAGCAGCGGCAGGATCACCTTGCGCAGTGTGCGGAAGCTGTTGGCGCGCAAGGTCAGGGAGGCTTCGTCGAGGCTCTGGTCGAGCTGCTTCATGGCGGCCACTCCCCCGCGCACTCCGACCGGCATGTTGCGGAAGACGAAGCAGGCAATCAGGATTGTTGCCGTACCGGTCATCTCGAGCGGCGGGAGGTTGAACGCCATGATGTAGCTGATGCCGATCACGGTCCCCGGGATCGCGAAGCTCATCATCAGGGCGAACTCGAACAGTTCCCGTCCCGCGAACCGCTGGCGGACGATGAGATAGGCCGTCATCAAGCCGACTGCTGCCGTCAGGGGCGCGGAGATCAGGGCGATCCTCATGGTCGTCCAGAAGGAGTTCCATGCCACGCCGGTCCAGGCGATGCCATCCCCCGTGAAGCTGATGGAGAAGGCGCGGACATAGTGGTCGAGCGTAAAACTGTTGTCCAAGCCCCACGTCTTCATGAAGCCGCCGGCGATGATCATGCCGTAGACCACGATCGTGAACATGGCCCAGGGAATGACTATCGCGTGGACGCCGATCACAACTGAACGGGGCAGGGCGGCGTGAACACCATTGTCGCCCTTGCCCGTTACGGTGGCGAAGTTTCGTCTCCCGAGCCATAGACGTTGAGCCAGGAAGGCCGACAGCGTGAAGCAGAGCAGGATGATCGCAAGCACCGCTGCGCGCGACGGATCGTTCTGTGAGCCCACGACGGCGAAGAATATCTCGGTGGACAGCACGCCGTGACTGCCGCCCAGCACCAGAGGGTTCCCGAAGTCAGCCATGCTTTCGATGAAGCCGATGAGGAAGGCGTTCGCGAGGCCTGGCTTCATCAGTGGGAGCGAGATGTGCCAGAAGGTTCGCCAGCGGCCGGCCCGCAGCGTCTGCGAGGCTTCCTCCATAGAGGGAGACACGCCTTCCACGACCCCGATCAGAACCAGGAATGAAATCGGCGTGAAGGAGAGGACCTGCGCGATCCAGATGCCGGTCAGACCGTAGAGCCAGCGACTGGGCTCGATCCCGAACATGTCGGAGAGCCCAACGGTGACCAGCCCTGCGCGGCCGAACAGCAGCGTCAGCGCAAGGCCAACGACGAAGGGCGGCGTAATGATCGGCAGGATGGTGAGGAGCCGCAAGCCCTTCTTGAACCGGAACCCCGTCCGGGTTGCCACGAGAGCGAAGGCAAGACCGAGCAGCGTCGAGCCGGTCGCGGTCATGATGGCAAGGAAGAAGGTTCGCCACGCAACACCGCAGCGTCCTTCGCCGATCACGCAGTTCAGGCTCCAGATGGAGCGATCGACGATGTTGCCGAGAAACCCGTCGGGGTTGAAGGAACCGTCGAAGTCCTGGAAGGCTCCTACGAGCATGCTGGCGATCGGATAGAAAACGAAGACTGCGACGAGGAAGACCAGCAGCGTAATGGCGCTGACGACGAAGGCGTCGCCCTTCAACACTCCGCACTCTGCGCGGCCGAAAGAGAAAATTAGGATGAAGACGATCGAGACTGTGATCGCGCCGGCACCCATGGAGGGCTGTCCGGACGGAAGTGCCCCGAAGATCTTCTCGGTTATCGTCCAGGACCAACCCGAAAAGCTGATCGACAGGCCCTGCAGAGCAAGGAACAGGATGCCAAGTGCACCGATCCATGCCAGCTTTCGGCCACGTTGTTCCGATTGGCGGTAAAGGCTTCGAACCAGAACGGCGGCTGCGAGCAGAAGAAGCGCGATGGCGAGCCACCAGCGGCCGTGAAGAACGGCCTGAAGAAGGCCTGGGGCGACATCGGTGCCGCCGGGGAAGTCGGACAGCCATGACAACCCGAAAAAGCCGCCTTCGATCCGGTACCAGGGAAGGAGGAGAAGGGCGACGGTACCGAGACCCAGGGCCCAGTCCAGTCGACGATCACTAGTTGTCATGAGACTTCCTGCCGCGCCGATTTTTGCGAGAGTGCGTGCAGGTTGCCGGTTTCTCAGCCGGCAACCTGCGGTTCACGCCGATGAGGCGGTGGCGGTCAGTTCGCCTTGGCGCCGATCTCCCTGTCCCAGCGCTCAAGGAGCGCCTTGCGCCGTTCGGGCTCGCCATAGGTCTTGAAGTCGTAGTCGATCAGCTTGATGTCCTCGAAGCGCGGTGCCTCCTTGGGGATTTCCGCGCTCTTGTTGGACGGTAGCTGGAAGGATTTGGCATCCTTCATCCGGGACTGCACCGGCGCAGAAAGTGCCCAGTCATACCACTTCTTGGCGTTCTCGACGTTCTTGGCGCCCTTGACGATCGACATGGAGCCAATTTCGTAGCCTGTGCCTTCGCAAGGAGCGACGGACTTGACGGGGAAGCCCTCTGCTGTCTGGGCCACTGCGTCGTGCATGAAGACGATGCCGAGTCCGGTTTCCCCGCGCGCTGCCGCTTTCACCGGCGCGGAACCAGACTTGGTGTACTGGGAGATGTTGGCGTTCAGCTTCTCCATGTAGTCATACGCCTCGTCCTCCCCCATGATCTGCACGAGCGAGCCGAGAGCCGTATAGGCAGTTCCCGACGAATTGGGGTTCGCCATCTGGATCTCACCCTTCAGCGCGGGATCCAGCAGATCGGCCCAGCATTTCGGTTCCTTCCACCCCTTCGACGCGAAGATCTCGGTGTTGTATCCCCAGCCCAGCGCGCCGGCATAGATGCCCACCGTCTTGTAGTCCGCGCTTTCGGCCTGCTTGACAGCCCAGTCCTGCAATTCGCCCAGCATCGGCGACTTGTATTCCTCGGTCAGGTTCTCGGCCGCAGCCTGGAGATGGGGGTCTCCCGTGCCGCCCCACCAGATATCCGTCTTCGGATTGCGGGCTTCTGCCCGGATCTTGGCATAGGTCTCACCGGACGAGAGCCGGACCATGTTGACCGAAATCCCGGTTTCCTTCTGGAAATCCCCTTGCATCTGCTCGCAGATCACGACGTCTGCCGAGCAGATCAGATTGAGACTGCCTTCCGCCTTGGCGTTGAAGGCAATAAGCGATGCGCTCGCGGCAAGGCCTGCCGCGATCAACTTGATCGAGTTCATGTGGTCTCCTCCGGTGTACGGACGCCTCCACGTCCGCCGCTTTGCAAGCGTGTGCAAATGCTGCATGATATTTTGCCTGCTGTCAAACAGTAACGCTCCACAAATGAGGTTTGGCGTGCTAGGAGACGTGTGCACTCCCGTGCAAGAAGCAGATCGGAACGACGTTGAGCCGAAAAGTTTTCGTAAGTGCCCAGGAGGTGGCGGCCAAGGCTGGCGTTTCGCGATCGGCGGTGTCGCGTACATTTACGCCGGGGGCCAGCGTTTCGAAGGAAACGCGGCTACGGGTCCTGCAGGCGGCAGAGGAACTCGGATACCACGTAAATCACTTGGCTCGTGGGCTCACGCGTCGGGAAAGCGGCATTGTCTGCCTGATCGTTTCGGACCTCGCCACGCCCTATCGGTCGAGCCTGCTCCGCACCTTGACTGACCGACTTCAGAACTCCGGCCGGGTTGCCATGGTGATCAACACCGATCGCTCCGACGGAAGCGTCGACCGCGCACTCCAGCAGGCGATACGCTATCGGGCCGAAGCATCGATCATCCTATCCGGCATGCCTGACAGGTCCATCATCGACCTCTGCCTCAGGAACGGCCAGCGGCTCGTTCTCATCAATCGCGACGAAGAGCAGGAAGGCATCCTGCGCATCAATCTCGATGACGCCGTGGCGGCGCAGACCGCCGTCCAGGCATTCTGGAGGGCGAAATGCAGGCACCTCGGGTTCGCCAACTCTGCCGCAGGCACACCCAGCCTGATGGCGAGGGAAGCAGGGTTCGTGGCGGAGGCCGCGGCGCGGGGGCTTCCGGTTCTGGTGGAACGGCAGGGCGCTACCGGATACGAATGCGGGCGTGCGATCGCGCGAAGAATGATGACCGGACGCCAACGCCCTGACGCGGTCTTTTGCGCCACGGATCTGATAGCCTGCGGGTTCATGGATGGCGTTCGAGAGGAGTTCGGCCTCTCCATACCCGCTGATATCTGCATCGTCGGATTCGATGATATCGAGCAGGCCTCCTGGGGCTCCTATGAGTTGACGACCTTCGCCCAGCCGGTTGATCAGATTGCTCTCGAAACCGTCAGTTGGCTCGGCGCCCACGACAATCTGGCCTCCGGTGAGGGGTCCCTGCTGACACTGCACGCCGAAATGATCTGGCGCAAAACAGTTCGCGCCGGCTGAAGGGCTTTGCAGTCTCGACTCCGTTCCGGGCTCGGCCTTCACGTCGGAGAATGAATGCTGCTACTCCGGCAGGGGAGCACGGGAACGCCTAGCGCAATTCAGGCGTCCTGTTTCGCGATCCAGTCATGGGCCGGATGGTTCTGGAAGCGCCATTTGCGGAGAGGGCCGGCCATGACATTGAGATAGTACATGTCATAGCCGTAAGGCGCGGCGCAGGGGTGGTGGCCTTTCGGGACCAGCACGACATCGTGGTTGGAGACGCTCATCGTCTCGTCCAGCGTCCCGTCCTCGGTGAAGACACGTTGATGACCGTACCCCTGGTCGGGGTTCAGGCGGTGGTAATAGGTCTCTTCAAGGTAGGTCATCTCCGGAAACCGGTCCTCGTCATGGCGATGCGGTGGGTAGGATGACCAGTTGCCGGCCGGCGTAAACACTTCCGTCACTAGCAGGCTGTCGGCGACATCCGATTCCTCCATGGCGATCGGGAAAATGTAACGCGTATTGGCGCCCTTGCCGCGCGTCACGAGATCCGGCACGTCGAGCACCCGCGCCTCGTGGCTTCCCTTCCCAGGTGCGGTGCAAACGGCGAGCGTGCAGTCGGTCACGGCAGTCGCGGTCCAACTGCTGCCATTCGGTATGTAGGCACAGGCAGGCTTCTTGCGCTCGAAGACATTCATCCGCTCACCAAGGACGCCCAGGCTCGCGTCCGCTGCCGCGATCTCTGCCCTGCCTTCGACGAGCACGAGGATCACCTCCCTGTCACCCGTCACTTCCGCGGCGCGTTCCCCCGCCTTCAGGCGGTAGAGCCCGAAGCCGACATAGGACCAGTCCGGCGACTTTGCGGTTCTGGCCTTCTCGACCGTAATGTCGTGCAGTTTTCCGGTCGTGCCACGTGGCTTGATCAAGAGTTCCGACATTCGTTCTTCCTTCCATCTGGCCATGTCAGCACCGCTTCAGCGTGGTCGTGGCAAGTCTGCTCAATCGCGATCGGCAACCGTAAGGCCGGCCGTAGCGCAAACCGCAAGGATGTGCTCGTAGCCCATCTTCGAAAAGTCGTAAGGGGGCGCCTTGGCCGGATCCTGCTCAGCCTCCACAACGATCCAGCCGTGATAATTCATGCCGTTGAGCCGCTGTGCGACGTCAAGGAAGTCGATCGCTCCATCGCCAGGCACGGTGAAGGCGCCGGCAACAACGGCGTCGAGGAAGCTCAGGTTGTTCTCCCTGACGTTCCTGACGACGTCTGGGCGGATATCCTTGAAGTGGACATGATGGATGCGGTCGCCCCAGCGATCCATGGTCTTGGCAATGTCGCCGCCGCCAAAGACGAGATGGCCGGTATCGAAGCAGAGGGTCACTTCAGGCCCGGAGGATTCCATCAGCCAGTCGATGTCTTCCTGGTCCTCGATGAAGGCACCCATATGGTGGTGATAGGAAAGGGTGACGCCCTGGCCGGCCGTCCATTTGGCAAGTTCCGTCAGCTTTCGACCATAGGCATGCACCTCATCGCGGGAGAGCTTGGGCCGGTCGTTGACGGGCACCCCGATCTGGCCCTGCACCGTGTTGGAGCATTCGGCATAGACGATGCAGGGCGCCTGCAGCGCCGCGAACTGCTCGACCTGCTGGAAAATCCCCGCCCGTTCCGCGGCGACATCGGAGACGAGGAGATTGCCGGAACACCAGCCGCCGCAAAGGGCGATGTCGAACCGTTCGAGGAACAGCCTCAAGCCTTGCGTGTCCTGCGGCATGCGACGGCCACGCTCGACACCGGTATAGCCGATCTCGCGCGCCTCCTTGAGCGCCTGTTCCATCGTGTAGGCGGCGGTGAGATCCGGCAGGTCATCGTTCTGCCAGGCGATGGGGGAGATGCCGATCTTGACACTCATCTGCTTATCCTTTGCCGCGCGGGGCGGACATGTTGTTGTGCTTCATGTTCTCGGGAGATCGAGCCTCAGTTGACCCGCTGTCGCTTGAGGTTTTCCAGGTAGCGCTCCCGCGCCTTTCGTACGGGCTCGCGGGCCGAGACCTCCGGGACTGCGACGTCCCACCAGCTGCCGCCTGCTTCCGTCGACGGATAGGGATCGGTGTCGATGACGACCACGAAGGGTCCGGACGCCTCACGTGCTTCGACGAGCGCGGCCTCCAGTTCCGCGATCGTGGCGACCTTCCGAGTCTCGGCGCCCATGGAGGCCGCATGGGCCGCGAAGTCGATGCGCGAGGGGTTGACGTGCTGGGCGTGGTCGAGAAGGTTGTTGAACTCCGCACCGCCGGTGCTCATCTGCAGCCGGTTGATGCATCCGAAGCCGCGATTGTCGGTGACTACGAGCGTGATTTTGACGCCCATCATCACGGCGGTCGCTAGTTCGGAGTTCGCCATCATGTAGGACCCATCGCCGATCATGCAGATCACATCGCGATCCGGTTCCGCCATCTTTATCCCGATTGCCCCGGCGATCTCGTAGCCCATGCAGGAGTAGCCATATTCCATGTGATAGGACATCGGACGGCCGGCTTTCCAGAGCTTGTGCAGTTCTCCCGGCATGGTGCCGGCGGCGCACATCACTACGGTATCCGGACCTGCCGAACGCTGTACGGCGCCGATGACCTGCATGTCGGTCGGCAGTGCGTTTTCCTCCGGCTCCGGCGCGTCGGTGACCCTGTCCGCTGCCGCGAACCAGTCCGATTTGAGCGCAGGATCGGGTGCAGCGAAGCGAGCGTCACCGAGAGCCTTCGCAAGGGCAGAAAGCCCCGCCGCTGCGTCTGCGCACAGCGGCTCGGCACCGTGCTTCTCCGCATCATAGGCCTGGACGTTGAGGCTGATCAGCGTGCGGCTGGGATTATTGAAGAGGGCCCAGGAGCCGGTGGTGAAGTCCTGGAAGCGCGTTCCGACTCCCAGAACGACGTCAGCATCAGCGCAGATAGCATTGGCGCTGGACGCACCGGTCACGCCGACGGGGCCGAAATTGACCCGGTGATCCCAGGGAAGTGACGACTTGCCCGCCTGCGTTTCCACGACCGGAATGTCGAAGCGTTCGGCAAACGCCTGCAGGTCGGCATGTGCCTGCCCATAGTGCACGCCGCCGCCTGCAATGATGACCGGGTTCTGTGCCGCCTTGAGGATGGCGGCAACCTGCTGGACTTCGACGAGATCCGGCTGAGGGCGACGGATGCGCCACGTCTTCTGCGCGAAGAAGTCCTCCGGCCAGTCGTATGCCTCGGCCTGCACGTCCTGACAGAAGGCGAGGGTGACGGGCCCGCAGTCGGCAGGATCCGTCATCGTCCGGAAGGCCCGGGGCAGGGCCGTCAGCAATTGCTCCGGCCGCATGATCCGGTCGAAGTAGCGGCTCACAGGGCGGAAGCAGTCATTGGCTGAGACGGTGCCGTCATCGAAATCCTCGACCTGCTGCAGAACGGGATCCGGTCCGCGCCCGGCAAAGACGTCGCCTGGCATGAGAAGAACGGGAAGCCGATTGACATGCGCCAGTGCCGCCGCGGTCACCATGTTCGTGGCACCGGGGCCGATGGAGGACGTAACCATCATCGCCCGACGTCGTCCAAGCTGCTTGGCGTAGGCGATTGCAGTATGGGCCATGGTCTGCTCGTTGTGGCCCCGCCAGGTCTGGAGGCGTTCGCGCTCACTGTGCAGCGCCTCGCCGATGCCGGCCACGTTGCCGTGCCCGAAGATGGCCCAGCAGCCGGCGATGAAGGGCTCGCCGTCCTCGTTCAGTTGGTTCGCGATGTAGCGGATGGCGGCCTGTGCCGCAGTCAGTCGGATCGTCTTCATGCTGTCTCTCCGGCGTATGTGGCGCCTGTTTCCGTTGCTGCGGTCCGGGCCTCGTCCCAGATCCGGCAGAGGCGGCCGTAGCGCTCCTGCATCATGGCAATTGCTTCGGCGTCGCCGATCTCGCCCCACAGCCAGCGTCGCGCAGCATCGGCGAAGATCGTGCGCCCGACGGCAAAGCCCTTGACGAGGTCGAACTGTGCAGCCGCCCGGAAGCTTTGCTGTAGGTCCGCCTCCGGTGCATCAAGGCCCAGAATCACGATGCCGCGGATATGCGGGTCGTTTTCCTCGATAGCCTGGCAGGCGGCTCGCCATGCGGCGGGCGAACGCATCGGCTCCAGTTTCCACCAGTCGGGGTAAATCCCGATCTCATAGAAGCGGCGAATGAGATCGGCGGTCGTCTGATCGTCTACCGGACCGGCCTTGGAGGGGATGATCTCCAGCAGGAACTCCAGGTCGTTGCGTCGGGCGGCGGTGAAGAGCCGAAGCAGTGTCTCTTCCTGCTCCTGGCGCAGTTCCACTCTGTCGTCGGGATGGCAGAAGCACAGGACCTTCACCACGTGGTCCTTCGGCCAGTTGTCCAGCCCGCCGCAGTCCGGCCCGAGATCCGGTTCCAGCGTCAGCGGTCGGGATCCCGGCCATTCGGTCGGTCGGCCGATCCAGAGTCCGGTGCCAGTAGCTGCATGCAGCGCCTTGCGGCCTAGGCGGTCATCGCAAAGTATGCCGTAGCCATGGTGGCCACCTGCAACCTTCAAGGCAGATTGCAGGCAGAGGGTCTTGAACTGACCGATCCGGCTCATCTCCGCTCCCGCCTCCTTGGCGAGGGTTTCAAGTTGCATGCGGTGGTCGAAGGCGAAGATTCGCATCTCGGGCCAGTCGCCCTTGCGGTTGGTGGACCAGTGGACCTGCTCCAGTGCCGGATCGTTGCGCAGGTCCGGGCGCTTGACGCCTCGTTTCAGGAAGAACTGCAGCTCCTCCCATGAAGGATAGGCGGGCGTGCAGCCATGGCGGGAAACGGCAAACGCGCCGCAGGCATTGGCATAGGTGAGCGCAGTCTCCCACGGTTCGTCTCTCAGCCAGCCGCGCAGCAGGCCGGACATGAAGCCATCGCCGGCGCCCAGCACGTTGAAGACCTCGATCGGGAAGCCGGGGCCTGAGCGGCCCTCGTCCAGCCTGCTGCCGATCTCGGCCTCGAACGCGACGGCGCCCATGGGACCGCGCTTGCAGACGAGGGTCGCGGAGGAGACTTTTCGGACATTTCGTAGTGCTTCGATCGTGTCGGTTGAGCCTCCCGCGATGTGAAACTCCTCCTCGGTCCCGACGATAAGGTCGAAGAGGTGGAGCGTGGACTGCAGTTTTGCGGTCACCGCCCCGGATTCGATGAACCGGCTTTCGCCCGCCCCATGGCCGGCGAGGCCCCAGAGGTTGGGGCGGTAGTCGATGTCGAGCGCCGTTCTGGCGCCATGCTTGCGGGCGAGGTCGAGGGCCTTCAGGACCGCGGCTTCCGTGCGTGGATGGGAGAGATGCGTTCCGGTGGCGCAGACACAAGCTGCAGAGCCTATGAAGCCCTCGTCAATGTCGTCCTCGCAGAGCGCCATGTCGGCGCAGTTCTCACGGTAGAAGATCAACGGAAAACTGTGCTCGTCCCGGATACCCAGAAGCACCAGTGCCGTCAGCCGCTCCGGATCGGTCTTCACCCCCGTCACGTCGACGCCTTCCGCGACCAGCTGTTCGCGGATGAAGCGCCCCATGTGCTCGTCGCCGACGCGGGTGATCACCCCTGACTTCAGGCCAAGCCGCGCTGAACCGGCGGCGATGTTGGTGGGGCTGCCTCCGATATACTTGGAGAAGGAGCGCATGTCCTCGAGCCGTCCTCCAACCTGATCTCCGTAGAGATCGACCGAGGAGCGACCTATGGTGATGAGGTCGAGCCGCTTCGTGCTTTCCTTCCGCATGACGTCGGTTTCTCCCTCGGTTCTCATTGCATGTGCCGCCGCCGCTCGGCGATCGCCACGGGCAGGGCGGAAACGATCGCCATGGACGCGGCGATGGAGCGGAAGCCTGCGTAGTCGTTCTCGGCGATCTCGAGCCAGACCTTGGACAGCGGAGCGAGGGGCGAGAGCGGGGAGTCCGTCAGAGATACGATCGGCACACCACGGTCGTGCAGGCGGACCGCCAGGTCCACCGTGTCTGAGGCATAAGGCGCGAAGGAGCAGATGAAGGCCGCGTCGTCGGCCTGCGCCATGTCGGCGATCTCCTCATCTATCCCGTTCGTGGAGCCGACCATGATGGCGCGGATGCCAAGCTTGCCGAACGCATAGGCAAGATGTGCGGCGAGCGGATAGGAGCGCCGGCGGGCGATGAGATAGATGGTGCGAGCGCGTGCCAGCACCGTCACGACCTTGGCGAATTCCGCATCCGTCACCTGCGCGGAGAGCTTGTCCACGGAGTTTCGCGCCGCATCGATGAAGCCATGCATGACCGTGCCGTCGAACGTCCCGGGGGAGGCCTTCGCTTCAAGCCGGCTGAGGCGTTCCTCGTAGCTGGAGGCGCGCGCCATCAGCCGCTCCCGGAAGACCTGCTGCAGGTCGGAGAAGCCTTCGTACCCGAGATGGTGTGCAAGCCGCACCAGCGTCGACGGTTGTACCTGCGCCGCCTTGGCAATGGAGGCTGTCGTGCCGAGCGCAATCTCGTCGGGATTGGCCAAGACATAGCCTGCCGCCTCCGCCAGTCGTTTGGGCAGTGTGTCCTGCGCACCGACGATACGGTTGCGCAGGATCTCAAAACTGTTCTTGCCCTCGACCATCATATCCTCAAAGCCTGACCACAACGCCCTGCCTTGCCGAGCGGAGGGCCGCATCCGCGAGCTTGAGGGCGCGCAGGCCATCTTCGCCGCTCGGCGAGGGGGATGCCCCGTCCTTGACGACGGAAACGAAGGCGGCAATCTCCGACGCGTAGGCCTCCACGTAGCGGGTCATGAAGAAGTCGTGCAGCGGCGGGCGGGTGTAGCCGTCGCCGGTCGCAAGTTCGATCGTGACAGGCCGCTGGTTCTCCACCGAAATGCTGCCCTTCGAGCCGTGCACCTCCACCCGCTGGTCATAGCCGTAGGTGGCGCGTCGCGAGTTTGAGATCGTGCAGTGCTTGCCCGACGCCGTGGTCATGGTGACAGAGGCGCTGTCGTAATCGACGCCCTCGATCGCCTTGTCGGTCAGGACCGAACCGGTGGCGTAGACCGTCGCGGGTTCCTCGCCCAGGAGGAAGCGGGCCATGTCGAAGTCGTGGATGGTCATGTCGCGAAAGATGCCGCCGGAGGTCTTGATGTAGTCCATCGGCGGGGCGCCCGGGTCACGCGAGACGATCTGGATCATCTCGACTTCACCAATGCGTCCATCGGAGATGGCCTTCTTGACCGCCGCGAAGTGCGGATCGTAGCGGCGCTGGAAGCCGAGCATGAGCTTTGCGCCGGTGTCCCGAACGACCTTGAGGCAGGATTCGGCACGGGCGACATCGAGGTCCACCGGCTTCTCGCAGAAGATGGCCTTTCCGGCGCGTGCGAACATCTCGATCAGGTCCGCATGGGTGTTCGTCGGCGTGCATATGATGACGGCATCAACCGCGGGATCCGCGGCGATCTCGTCAATTGTCGAAACCCGGCAGCCGTATTGCTCGGATATCGCCCTCGCTGCGTCCGCGACGGGATCGGCAACGAAGGCGAGTTCTGCATCTGGATTGCCAGAAATGGCCCGCGCATGAACCTTGCCGATGCGACCAGCGCCGAGTAGGGCGAACTTGAGTGTCATGTTGTCCTCTTGTCTGGGAGATGAGCGGTTCACGCCGCCGTATCCTGAAATTCGGCGCCTGTCTTGGCGCCTGTGATGTATGCCACGACATCCTGACCGTCGGTCTCGTCCTTCTTCAGGTCGGCAACGATGCGCCCCCGCCGGAAGACGACGATACGATCGACAAGATCGAAAACCTGCCGCATGTTGTGGCTGATGAGGATCAGCGGTTCTCCCTGTTGCTTCAGGGTCCGGATGATGTTCTCCACCTGGGCGGTTTCCTGAACGCCCAGTGCTGCCGTCGGCTCGTCCATGATCGTCAACTTGGAATGAAAAGTCGCCGTGCGTGCGATGGCCACGCATTGCCGTTGGCCGCCCGACATGTTTCGGATCGTGTTCCTCAGATTGGGAATTTTCACCGCCGTCTTCTCCAGCGCCTCCAGGGTGCGCTGCCGCATGGCCTTGTAGTCAAGGATGGAGAAAGGCCCGAAACGGAAACGGACCAGTTCGCGGCCAAGGAAGAGGTTGTCGGGAACGTCCAGTTCGTCCGCAAGCGCAAGCGACTGGAAAACGGTTTCAATGCCCGCCTCGCGCGCCTCCATCGGATTCTCGAACGCCACAGGTTCGCCGTTGAAGATGATCTGGCCCCGGGTCGGCCGCTCGACACCGGTGATCTGCCTGACGAAGGTAGATTTGCCGGCACCATTGTCGCCCATGATGGCGACATGTTCGCCCGCGTGGATCCTGAAGTTGGCGCCCTCGAGCGCATGGACGCCGCCATAATGCTTCGTCAGGCCGACCGTTTCGAGGATGGTGTTGCTGCTGGTCATGACGTCCTCCCTCATGGACCCCAGGCGGCCCGGCGCTGGCGCCACTGGTCCAGCACGACTGCGGCGACGATGATCCCGCCCTTCACCATCTCCTGATAATAGGCGTCGAGCCTCAGGAAGGTGAAGCCGGAGATGATAACGCCGAAGATGAGTGCCCCGAGTACGGTGCCGAGGATCGAGCCGCGGCCGCCGGACAACGAGACGCCTCCGATAACGGCCATGGCGATGGCGTCCAGCTCGTACATCACCCCCATTCCCGCCTGGGCAGTCAGGTTCTTCGAGGACAGGACGATCGCTGCTACGCCGGCGAGCATTCCGGCGATGGTGTAGACGAGAACCTTGTGTCGGCCCACCTTGATACCTGACATGCGGGCGGCGTCTTCATTCGAGCCGATGGCGTAGGTGTGCTTCCCGTAAACGGTGTGGCGCAAGACCAGATGGAAGAGGATCGCGAGAGCCACGAATATGATAACAGGCATGAGCCCATCGCCGACGGCACGGTAACCTTCTGTCGGGAACGAGATCGGCCTGCCAGCGGTCCACCACTTGGCGATGCCGCGTGCCGTTACCATCATTCCCAATGTCGCGATGAAGGGCGGTATTCCGGTATAGGCGATCAGCGCGCCGTTGATGATCCCCGCAAGGAGGCCGAACAGGAGTGCAACTGCAATCGGGACAAGGACAGGAAGGTCCGTGGCCCATAGGCCCAGTGCCAGCGTCGGGTTAACGTTGCCGTTTACTTCCGCGATCTGTGCGAAGCTCATTGCGATCATGGCGGCGGCACCCACCACCGAACCGGACGACAGGTCGATACCGCCAGAGATGATGACCTGCGTCACGCCGATGGCGATGATGCCGACGATCGACACTTGAAGGATGATGATGCGCAGCCGTTGTTCATTGAAGATCGAGCTGCTCCGGCCCGAACTGTCGAACAGAAAGCTCTGACCCATCATCAGGTGGCCAAGCAACTCGAAGATGCCGATGATGAGGATGAGTGCGATCAGCACGTTCATCTCGTTTGGCCATCGCCGCTTCGAACTGTCGAAGGCAAGGCCGCCGACGCCGTGCAGGTTGGAAGTCGCCATCGCTCAGACTCCGAAGTTCAGCAGCAACAGATGTGGGGCTGGTCGTTGTGGCGAGGGCAGCCGAGACAACCCTCGCGAGTGGCGCAACACTCAGTTCTTTGACTTATATTCGGCGATGTTGTCGGGTGTGACCAACTGGAACGGGATGTAGACCTTCTGATCGACGTTTTCGCCCTTGGCGAGCTTCAGCGCGGCGTCGACTGCTCCCTTGCCTTGGCCGGCCGCATCCTGGAAGACGGTGACATCGAGGTCACCAGCTTCCATCGCAGCCAGTGCATCCTGGGTGGCATCGACCCCGCCGACGACGACATCTTCCATCGACACGTTTGCGGCCTTCATCGCCTGTATTGCGCCGAGCGCCATCTCGTCGTTGTTGGAGATTACCGCATCGAATGTCTCACTCGTGGAGAGCCAGTTGGTCATCAGGTCCTGCGCCTCATCGCGGGACCAGTTGGCGGTCTGCTCATCGATGATCTGCAGTTCAACCTGGCATTCGCCCGACTTCATCACATCCTTGATATCCTGCGTCCGCATAACCGCGGCCTGGTTGGAAAGCTCACCCATCATGATGTAGATGCGGGCGGGGTTCTTTCCCTTCTCGCTGAGCAGTCGGCAGACTTCCTTTGTCTCTAGCGTGCCCGACTCCTGTTCGTTGGAAGCGACAAAGGCCTGATTGTCCGGTAACGAGTCCACGTTGATCGGCTCGCGGTTAACATAAACCAGCGGCACACCAGCGGCTTCGGCCGCCTTGGTCATGGCTTCGGTCGCCGAGGTATCAACCGGATTGACAATGATGGCGTCGACACCTGAGGCAACGAAGTTGTTGATCTGGTCGAGCTGCTTTGCGACGTCATTCTGAGCGTCCTCGATTTGCAGCTCTACCCCGTCCAGTGTCTTGACGTAGTCACTCATGCCGTTGCGCAGGACGGTCAGGAAATTGTCGTCGAACAGGGCCATCGATACGCCGATGTTCTCGGCATGGGCAGCAGTCGACATGAGGGCGGCCGTTATAGCGCCCAGAACGAGCTTCTTCATGATTTTTCCTCCACTGCGGGTGCCGGTTCACCCGTGATAGCCCGGATTGGCGGTCCTTGGTGGCCGCGCCTAATCTTCCCACCTCCCCGTGGAAAGTTTAGTCCCTTGATGCTTCATGATGAAATAAGTATTCCATTTCTGCGCGGAGTCAACCCGTCTCTTCCAGCGTGGAAAGCATTCGGTGCGGTCTGTCGAGGGGCTTACATTCCTGGTTGAATTCCAGATCAGGAGTGGACGGCGCGTTGCGGTGCGTGCCTGCGGGCTCTCAATTCTGCTTGACCCCCAGCCACTCATTCAGCTCGGCTTCGGCGCGCTCCAGGGCGCTGTAATTGATCAGCTTGCGCAGCAAGGCTACGGCGACGGCCCGGCCGCGAAGATTATAGCGACCCTCTTCCATGTCTTCGCCGACGCGTTGATAGACATTGAGCTTCTCGTAGAGCTGTTGCAGCCGATTTTGCACGCTTCTGAGGGACAGATTGTGACGGCGGGCAATCATGCGGTCTGTCAAGCCGAGTGCTATGTCGATCAGGATCTCGTATTCGACATCGGTAAAGCCGTTGACGTGGCCAAGGCTCTTCTGCTGCATACCGCGGACTTCCCGGTCGATGACGCATTGCGCCTCCATGAAGATGCTGCGGAGCGCGAGCTTGAGCCGGTCATCGGAGGCCGACTTCAAGACATAGCCATAGGCCGCACCTTCGGGCACGATGCGTGACACGCCTCGTACATAGGCTTCATCGGCGTAGTTGGACCAGAAGAGGATGCGCGTATCCGGTCGCTCCTTCCAGATGGTCCGGGCCGCCTCGATGCCATTGCGCTCCGACATCTGCAGGTCCATGACGATGTGCGCCGAGCGGTGCTGCCGTGCAAGACCTTCCCCGACCCTGCCATTCTCGGCTTCCAGCACCAGATCACATTCGGGCAAGGCAGCGCGAACCGCGTCGTGCAGATATGAACGGTGAAGCGGATCGTCTTCGACGATGAGAACTTCCATCATGTCCTTCCTGTCGGTTGCTGCCTTGGGTGTCCCAGTGGAAGCCAGAGTTTCACCTGTGTACCAGAGCCATCCGGCCTGCAGCCTATCTCGAAACGGGCGCCGATAAGGCGGGCCCGGGTGCGCATGTTGTCGATGCCGTGACCGACCTGTTCCTGCGGATGTCCGATCCCGACGCCGTCGTCGTTCACGATCACCCAAAGACCGCTACCAACCTTCTGCAGGTTCACAACGATCTCCGAGGGCTGGCCGTGGCGGACCGCGTTGTTGATCGCTTCCTGCACGATGCGGAACAGGGCCGTCGCAACGGTCTGGTCGAGGCTCTCGAGACTTGTGCAGCTGTCGTCAACCACTTGGCAGCAGACTTGCCCTCCCGTCTCCCGCACCGAGCGCTCGAGATGATTTTCTATGGCCTCGGTCACTCCGAAGAGTTGCAGCACCGACGGCTTAGCCTCTTCGATGATCTGGCGCAGGTCGTGCATACAGTGCTGAAGGCTTCGAAAGACCGGTTCCAGCGTCTCACCCGGCACGTCCGGCAGATGCGTCAGGCGCTCCAGGCGCCTCGCGAGTCTTGTCAGGTCGGCAAGGGTCTGGTCGTGAAGATCCATGCCGATCCTCTGGCGTTCCGCTTCGAGCGCTTCGGTGAGCTTGAGGGCTCCGAGACGAAGGCCCTCCTCCCGTGCACGCGCTTCGGTCTCGACGACGGCGGATCGCTTCGCCTGATCCGCTGCACGCAAGGCGAAGAAGTAGGGCGCCAGAAGATCCGCTATCGAGCGGGCATTTTCCACGTCTTCCATCGTGTAGTGGTCGAGCCGGTGACTGGAGCAACTGAGAGCTCCGATGATGTCTCCCTGGACGCGCAAGGGAACGTGCAGCCGGCTGTGCAAGGAAAGGGCGATGATCGGGCTGGAGAAGGCGCCATCGAAATGAAAGCGCGGGTCGGTGCAGGCGTCGCCGGAGAGAAGATGGTCGACTTCGCCCGAGAGCAGGCTGCGGATCGGGCTTCCACTCAGCAGGGCCGGGGGATGCTGGCTCCAGGCTGTTTCGAGGCCGCTTTCGTAGGCGATATGGTACTTTCCGTCGATCATCTTGATACAGACGTCGAGATGGTCATGCGGAATGATGTGGCCGATCTCGACCGCGACCGCCTGGATGATCGAGTTGAAGTCGAGCTGTCCCGCCAGCAGCCGCGAGATACCAAGGTAGTGATCGAAGAGCGCGCTTCTCGTCGGGTTCAGCATTGGCGACGTCCTCCCCGTCGGCGTCGGCGCGGGCAAGGCGCCAGGTTCATTAAGCGCCGTCCGGCGACGCTTGTCTTGCGGGATCCCGCATATTTAACGCGATCCTCCGCATCAAGCTTGCTCGGATACGCCTTTGCAAGGCCGATCTTCTCCTTCATTCTTTTCAAACTGACGCCTGGGCGCCAGTAGAAAGATCAGTCGACGGGACCGTTGAGGAGCGGACCTGACAGATGAGCCCGCGGGGCACAGGGAGGAAATCATGACCATCAGGAAGATGCTTCTGGCATCGATCGCGCTTGCGGTTGTAGCCGTACCGGTCTCCGCTTCGGCCGAGACCGCCGACAAGAAGATTGCACTCTCCAACAACTACGCCGGCAATTCCTGGCGCCAGGCAATGTTGACGAGCTGGGACAAGATCACGAAGGAGGCCGTCAGCCAGGGCACTGTCGCCGCGGCGGATGCGTTCACCACAGCAGAAAACCAGGCAACGGAGCAGGCGGCGCAGATCCAGAACCTCATCCTTCAGGGATATGATGCGATCGTTCTGAATGCCGCATCTCCGACGGCCCTCAATGGCGCCGTCAAGGAAGCCTGTGATGCAGGGATCATCGTGGTCTCGTTCGATGGCATCGTCACCGAGCCGTGCGCATGGCGCATTGCGGTGGACTTCAAAGCGATGGGCGAAAGCCAGATCGAGTACCTCGCCGAGAAGATGCCCGACGGCGGAAACCTTCTCGAGATACGCGGTCTCGCCGGGGTCTCGGTCGACGACGAGATTCACGCGGGCATCCAGGCGGGCGTCGAGAAGAACCCGCAGTTCAAGATTGCGGGCTCCGTCAATGGCGACTGGGCGCAGGACGTCGCCCAGCGTGCAGTCGCCGGCATCCTGCCGAGCCTGCCGGAGATTGCCGCAGTCGTGACCCAGGGTGGTGACGGCTACGGCGCTGCACAGGCCTTTGCCGCGGCCAACCGGCCGATGCCGACCATCATCATGGGCAACCGCGAGGACGAGCTGCGCTGGTGGAAGGAACAGAAGGACGCGAACGGCTACGAGACGATGTCCGTTTCGATCGCGCCGGGCGTATCCACGCTGGCTTTCTGGGTCGCGCAGCAGATCCTCGATGGCAAGGACGTGAAGAAGGATCTCGTCGTGCCATTCCTGCGGATCGACCAGGACAATCTCGAGGAGAACCTCGAGAACACCGAGAAGGGCGGCGTCGCGAACGTCGAGTACTCGCTGGAAGATGCGCAGAAGGTAATCAGCGCAGAGATGTAGGAGCGGAGCTCCTCCTCCCGGACCGGATGCGGCTGATGATCAGCCGCATCCGGTACTTGTGTCGCGAACGGCTGGCAAGACAGCATCTCCATGGATAACGCAGTGCTCAATCAAGAGGTCGTAGCGGCTCGCGGGGTCAAGGTGGCCTTCGGTGCGGTGAAGGCGCTGGACGGCGCCGACCTAGTCATTCGAAACGGAGAGTGCGTCGGACTGGTGGGTCATAACGGGGCTGGCAAGTCCACCATCGTCAACGTGATCAATGGCGCGCTCTCGCCTCAGGAGGGGACGGTGGCCTACGGCGGAGAGACA
The DNA here is from genome assembly GCF_000967425.1 of Pseudorhizobium banfieldiae. NCBI lineage: Bacteria > Pseudomonadati > Pseudomonadota > Alphaproteobacteria > Hyphomicrobiales > Rhizobiaceae > Pseudorhizobium > Pseudorhizobium banfieldiae. The sequence continues at coordinate 3,150,245 of NZ_FO082820.1, read as the reverse complement.
GGTTCTCCGGGTATTTCCCGTGCCCGGGCGAATGGAGTGCGATGCGTATTCCAGGAGCTGTCGCTGTGCCCCAACCTGACGATCGCCGAGAATGCGCGGATCATGCACGGTGACCTGGGAGGCGGTCGCTGGCGACGCCGCGGAATCGATCTCGTCAGCAAGCAATTGTCCGACATCTTCCCGGACCACCGCATTGACTGTGCCAGCGTGATCGAGGACCTCAGCATTGCCGAGAGGCAGATGGTCGAGATTGCGATCAATTTCGCTGCCGTCTCTGCAGCGCCGAAGCTTGTCATCCTGGATGAACCTACGTCGTCGCTCGATGCTGCTCTTGCCGGGCAACTCATGGCCTACGTGCGCAGGTTCGTCGGCTCCGGGGGCTCCGTGCTGCTGATCTCACACATCCTAGGTGAAATTCTCTCAACCTCCGACCGGATCGTCGTGATGAAGGACGGCAAGGTGGTCGCCGACAGGGCTGCCCGGGAGTTCAATACGCGGCGTCTCGTCGAAACCATGGGGAGCGTCGTGCGGGAGCGCGCCGAAAGGCGCGTCTTCGGTCGCGAACGGCGAGCACCGATCCTGTCCGTTCCTGCGGCGTCTGCCTCCGACATGCGCTTCGAGGCGTTCGAGGGCGAGATCATCGGCCTGGCTGGCCTGGGTGGGCACGGACAGACCGAGGCACTCCTCGATCTCTATCTGTCGGCGAACAGCAACTGGCTGCCAGCGCGCGAGCCGAAGATGGCTTTCGTGGCAGGAGACCGCGGCCTGAACGGCACGTTCCCGCTCTGGAGCATATTGAAGAATCTCAGCGTTTCCTCCTTGAAGACGCTCTCGTCGCGCAATCTGATCGACGCTGAACAGGAGGGTCGGGTCAGCGAAGGCTGGAAAAAGCGGATCGAGATACGTACCCCGACCATGCACAATCCAATCCTGTCTCTGTCAGGCGGGAACCAGCAGAAGGTCCTCTTTGCCCGCGCCCTTGCAACCTCCGCCAAGGTGGTTCTCATGGACGACCCGATGCGCGGCGTCGACATCGGAACGAAGCAGGAGGTCTACGACATTCTTCGCGCGGAGGCCGAGAGCGGCCGGACCTTTATCTGGTACTCCACCGAAATGGACGAGATCTGCCTCTGTGATCGCGTCTATGTTTTCCGTGACGGAGCGATTGCGGCTCATCTCACCGGTGACGACGTCAGCGAGGAGAACGTGCTGGCAGCCTCCTTCGCAGGAGGTGAAGCGGCATGAAGCTCTCTTCGGGTGCCATAAGAACGATTCTGCCGGCAGTCTCGCTGGCCGTGCTGCTTGCCGCGGTCTTCTACATGCAGCCTAGGGCCATGAGCTACACGGGTCTGAACCTCCTGTTCAACCTGGCAGTCCCTATCGCGCTCGCGACCGTGGCTCAGATGCTCGTCATGGCGGTCAACGACCTTGACCTTTCCATGGGCGCGTTCGTCAGCTTCTGCGCCTGCGTAACCGCAACATTCCTGCAGGCCTCACCCGCTATCGGGATATTGATCCTGGCCGGTGCCATTGCTGTTTACGCCGCGCTCGGTGTGATCATCCACCTGCGGCAGCTACCTTCGATCGTGGTGACGCTGGGGATGAGCTTCGTCTGGGCAGGTCTGGCCGTGCTCATGCTGCCATCACCGGGAGGCGCGGCGCCGGACTGGGCTCGGGCGCTCATGACCGCGAAGCCGCCATACGTTCCTATGGCCATTGTCGCCAGTGTCGTGATTGCCGCGCTAACGCATATCCTCGTCATGCGCTCCACATTCGGCGTGTTGATCCGGGGCGTTGGCGGCAACATGCGCTCGGTGGAAAGGGCGGGGTGGTCGGTCATCGGCATCCGCGCGGGAGCCTATGCGCTTGCGGGCTTCTTCGCCGTGCTGGCGGGGATTGCGCTCGTGGGGCTCACCACGTCCGCCGACGCGAACATTGCGCTTCGCTATACGCTGCTGTCCATCGCCGGGGTAATCCTGGGCGGCGGCGAATTTGTTGGCGGGCGGGTATCCCCGGTAGGCGCGGTAATCGGGGCCCTGACGCTGACGCTTGCCGGATCCTTCCTGTCGTTCATGCGCATTTCTCCTGACTGGCAGATCGGCGCGCAGGGAGCGATCCTCATCATCGTGCTGGCGATGAGGCTTGCATTGAACCGGATGGAAAAGCGGGAGAAGGTGCGGTGATCATGAACAGCCTCTCCGGCAAGCCGTGGATCTGGTCTTTTGCTGCGACTGTCGTCGTTTGGGTCGTTACGGTCCTGTTCACGGGCGGCTCGAGCTCGCTGGGCCTGACGCAGGCCGCGCTGACCTTTGCCGCGTTTTCGATCGTGGTCGGGATCGGCCAGATGTTCGTGATCACGCTCGGGCCTGGCAACATCGACCTTTCGGTTCCCGCGACCATGACCCTGTCCGGCACCGTCGCTCTCAAGGTCATGGACGTCCAGGACAGCATGATCCTGCTTGGCCTGATCCTGGCGGTAGCCATCGGCGTTACGATCGGCGTCGCCAATTTTGCCCTCATCAAGCTGCTGCGGATCCCGCCGATCATTGCCACGCTGTCGATGAGTTTCATCGTGCAGTCTTCTGCAATCTGGACCAATCGCGGTTTGCGCATCAAGCCTCCGGAGGCGCTGGCGGATTTCAGCACCTCGTACACGCTCGGTGTTCCAAACGTGGCGATCGTTGCAGCAGCGCTGTCGGTCATCGCCTGGGTTCTGCTGGAGAAGACGATTTACGGCCGCTGGATTTCGGCGATCGGGCAGAGCCCGTTCGCAGCGAGGATGGCCGGCATTCCCGTCGATGGCACGCGCTTCGTCACCTATGTCCTTTGCGCCGTTCTCGCCTCGCTGTGCGGATACCTGCTGGCCAGTTTTTCGGGAGGGGCCGCCCTCAACATGGGTGCCGAGTATCTGCTGATGTCCATTGCTGTCGTGGTCATCGGTGGCACGGCAGTCGCTGGAGGCAATTCGAACGTGCCGGGGATCTGGGGAGCCTCTCTCTTCATGTTTCTGGTGGTGTCGATGCTCAACACATACGGCTTCGGGGCCGGCGTCCGCCTCATCCTCACAGGACTCATCATCATCGGCGTGATACTCGCCGCAGGCGGCAAGCCGGCGGCGCGGTAACTGCTTCATCAAACCAACGGACGATACGCATGGGAAAGCCAGAGTCGATCTACGAAATCCATGACGAGCGCTTCCGCCAGCTGATAGTTGGAAGCTCTGATCTGGATCAGCTTTACTCCGGTTGCAGGTGGGCGGAAGGACCTGTGTGGTTTGCGGACCTGCAGTGCCTCATCTTCAGCGATATCCCCAATCAGAGGATGCTGCGATGGGTGGAGGAGGGCGGCGTTTCCGTCTTCAGAGCGCCCTCCAATTTCGTCAACGGCAATACCCGTGACCGGCAGGGCCGGCTGGTTTCCTGCGAGCATGGTGGGCGTCGGGTGACCCGCACGGAGATCGACGGATCCTTGACCGTCCTTGCCGACCGGTACGGTGGTCGTCGGCTGAACTCGCCCAACGACGTTGTCGTGCGTTCCGATGATACGATCTGGTTCACCGATCCCACCTACGGCATTCTCTCCGACTATGAAGGCTTTCAGGCGGAGCCAGAGCAGGCCACCCGCAATGTCTACCGGCTGGACCCGAAGAGCGGCGAACTGACTGCGGTCGTGACAGACTTTGGCCAGCCGAACGGGCTCGCATTCTCTCCGGACGAGAGGATACTCTACGTCGCCGATTCCGCCTCAAGCCACGACCCGAACGCACCTCGACATATCAGGGCGTTCGATGTCGACGATAAGGGGGGGCTCTCCCACGAACGCGTCTTTTGTGAGATCGACAAGGGTTTGCCAGACGGGTTCCGCGTCGATGTCCAGGGCAATGTCTGGACGAGCGCGGGCGACGGAGTTCACTGCTTCTCTTCCGAAGGCGACCTGCTCGGAAAGATTCTCGTGCCGGAGACCGTGGCGAATGTCGCCTTCGGCGGGCCGCGCCGGAATCGCCTCTTCATCACCGCCAGCAAGAGCCTCTATGCCGTCTATCTCGCGGTACGTGGCAGCCCAACTACGCGACGTGAAGCGTGAGACGCAGGGCATTCCCTGTTTCTTCCACGAGGATGAGCATCTGGGGACATCCTGGACGACTTGGAGCCTGGGGCGCAGCCTGGCTACCGGCTATTTGCCGCCTCAAGGGCCTGGCCGAATTGCGGGGCGTTGCAGCGGCACTGGCTGATTTTGCGTCTTTCTCCCCGCCACCCCGCCCATCGTCCTCTTCGGGGTGTTGTCGCGTGACTTGCAGGTTAGGCTTTAACCCCAACGCCGACGCAGTTGCCCTGCCGTCCGCAGGCTGTTGTGCGGCCGATCGAAGCTACAAGGGACTGGTGGATGGAATGTATTAGAGTTTCCTTCAAATCCGGCCCAAGCTGCTTGTGATCTTGGCGCATCGGCAGTCAATGCCGTTGCGCCGAGTTCGTTATTCGGCCGCGACAACGACTGGAGTGGGGGCCGCGGTGACCTTCTGCTTCTTCCCGGCGGAAATCGCGCGAGGCGGTGGGGCGTCGCTGGCGCTGGTTTCCTTCAGGAGCCTGACCAGCCAATCGACGAAGACGCGGACGCGGTTGCCGAGGTGCCGGGTGCGAGGATAGACGATGTAGAGCGGCATCGAATCTCGCTGCCATTCCGTCATGACCTCCACCAGTTCGCCCCGTTCCACGGCCTCCCGAACCATGAATTGCGGCGCCTGTACCACGCCCATGCCGGACAGAGCGGCGGCGACGTAGCTGCGGCTGTCGTTGACCGAGACCGCATAGCGGGGCGTGATCTCCAGGGTCTCTTCCCCCCGCCGGAACTCCATCGGCAGAACCTTTCCGGCCTGGGCGTTGAGATATCCGACGGAGAAGAAGCGCGCTTCGAGATCCCTCGGATGTTCCGGCATGCCGAACATCTCGATGAAGCCGGGAGACGCATAGGTCTTGAGGCTCATCTCGCCAACCTTGCGGGCGATCAGCGACTGGTCGGTCGGCGTGCCTGCCCTCAATGCGCAGTCGACATTTTCGGCGATGTAGTCCACGAGCCGGTCGCCAACCCCGATATCGAGCGAGATCTGCGGATACCTGCAGTAGAAGTCGCACAGCGATGGAATGACAATCAGGTCGGCAAAGGCCCCGGCCATTTCCACGCGAAGTCGGCCGGATGGCTGTGCCTGGGAGGAGGAAATGCTACCGTCCAGTTCGTCGAGGTCGGCCAGGAACTGGGCCGCGCGCTCGTAATATAGCGCACCCTCCGTCGTCACGGCGACCTGACGGGTGGTGCGGTTCAGGAGCTTTGCCTTGAGGTGTCCCTCCAGGTTCTGCACCATGTTGGTCACGGTTGTCTTGGACATGTCGAGCGAGCGGGCGGCGCGGGTGAAGTTCCCGGTTTCGACGACACGAACGAAGGCACGCATAGCAGAAAGTTGATCCATGGCACGATCTCGTTGCGAGGCAACATTGTCCCGATATAGTGGATAGTGAAGTACGAACGGGAAACTTGTGCGGTTTCCACTGAACAATAATATCAGGTGGCATCAGGGAAACAAGAAGCTGCCTTGAGTAAAGAGCAGGCAGAGGTTTCGATGGAGATGCGATGGGAACAGGTCGAGTTGGGTTTGCCGGCCGCAACAACCATGCCGGTGCGTTTCTATGAGCCACCGGTAAAGGTAAAGGCTCCCCCGCTCGTCCTATACCTGCGCGGCGGTGCTTTCCAGCAGGAAGGGACTGCCGAACGTGAAACGCCCATCGCCAGAGCGCTTGCCAATGGCGGCGCGATTGTTGTCGAGGCGGACTACGGAAGCATCTCGCAGAACATGTTTCCCGGCGCCGTCGAATGCGGTCTTGCAGCGTTGCGCAGCCTAGCCGCACGGCGACGCAAACTGGGCAGTGCCCGGTCTCCGATTCTGATTGCAGGCGAGGAGGCCGGTGGAAATGTGGCGGCAGGCATTGCTCTCAAGGCTCGGGACCAGATGCCGGGAGTCCTTGCAGGGCAGGTGCTCCTGTCGCCGCTGATCGACCCGACGATGAGTTCGGTGTCGATCCGCAGGGCGGATGCGATCGGCATGCGGGAGCGCTGGTCCGATGGCTGGATGCATTATCTCGGCGGATTTTGCGGGTTCACGCATCCTTATGCCGCGCCTTGCATGTGTTCGCGCTTGGCCGCCGTTGCGCCTGCGCTGGTGGTGACGGCGGAGGACGATCCGCTGAGGGACGAGACGCTCGGATACGCCGACCGTCTGTCCGAAGCAGGTGTGAAAGTGCGCCGGCATGTCTTTCCTGCGGGAAGCGGCTGGTCGGGAATTTATAACGAGGAGGACGGGGCGTGGCTGTCGGAATTGAGCGCCCAGTTTCGTCTTTTCGTTCAGGAGTTGCGTCGGTAACGGCTTGATTTGAGAAGGTGGCGGCCCGCCTCAGGGGGCCGCAAGGAGATTGATATGACGAAGAAGCTAAGCTGGGCCCTCGCGGGCGCCGGAGCGATACTGGCCGTCTCGTTGTCAGGAGCTGCGGTCCATTTCGATTTTGACGGTTTCGATTTTGCACGTGATGCCGAGGCGACCCAGGCCGAGGCAGCACCAGCGCCCGCTATCCCGGTGACGGTGGCTGCCGTGGAGCCGCGCAGCATCACCACCTGGCAGGAATTCTCCGGCCGGCTCGAAGCTGTGGACCGCGTCCAGCTGCGGCCACGGGTGGCGGGAACCATTCAGGCGGTCCATTTTCGGGAGGGTGGATTGGTCTCCGCCGGGGACCGGTTGATCACCATCGATCCTGCTCCCTATGCCGCGGCCGTGGCGCAGGCGGAAGGGCAGGTTGCCTCCGCGAAGGCCCGTCTTGACCTTGCGGCTACGGAACTGCAGCGGGGCAAGACCCTGCTTGAGAAGAAAACGATCTCTCAGAGCGAACTCGCCCAGCGGCATGGTGCGGAACGGGAAGCCGCGGCGAGCCTGCGCTCCGCGGAAGCGGCTCTCGAACTCGCACAGATCAACCTCGGCTATACCGAGATCAAGGCGCCAATTTCGGGTCGAGTCGGTAGGCTAGAGATAACCGAAGGCAACCTCGTCGGTGCCGGAGATGCTGCCCAGGTTCTGACGACGCTCGTCTCCGTCGATCCGATCTATGCAAGTTTCGACGCCGGCGAGGATATCGTTGCCCGGATACTGGCCGAATTGCCGTCGCAAGGCGGCGTTCGTGCGCTCGAACAGGTCCCGGTGGAGATCCAGACGCTTGGCGGCGAGGAAGCGGTTCGCGGAAGGCTGCAACTAATCGACAACGAGGTGAGCGCCACAAGCGGCACGATCCGCCTGCGGGCGATCTTCGACAATCCGGACGGTCGGTTGATACCGGGCCAGTTCGTGCGGGTCCGCCTCGGCCAGCCAAAGGAGAAGGAGCACCTGCTCGTCAGCGAGACGGCGGTAGGGTCTGACCAGGACAAGAAGTTCGTCTTCGTCGTGGATCAGGCCAATACGGTCGCCTACCGCCAGATCAAGCTCGGTGCTGCAGTCGAGGGTGAGAGAATCGTGGAAAGCGGCCTGCAGCCGGGCGACCGGGTGGTCGTCAATGGCCTGCAGCGCATTCGTCCGGGCGCGGTCGTCGAACCGCAGACTGCAGCGGAAGTCGCCAAAAAATAAAGCCGGCGAACGCCGCACTCTGAACCTGAAACGCACCTGATGCTCGCGACACTTCCTGTCGCGGGCACGGCTTTCCCATGCCTTGTTATCAGCCCTGGAGAGAGGGTACCGACATGAATATTTCCAGATTTTTTGTGGATCGCCCCGTCTTCGCGGCCGTCCTGTCAATCCTGATCGTGGTGGCGGGCCTGATCGGCCTGCGCGCCCTGCCGATCTCGGAGTACCCGGAGGTCGTGCCGCCATCCATCGTCGTGCGGGCCACTTATCCCGGCGCCAACCCTACGGTCATTGCCGAGACGGTCGCAACACCTCTCGAAGAGCAGATCAACGGCGTCGAGGACATGCTCTACATGTCCAGCCAGGCGACGTCGGATGGTGTCCTCACCGTTACCGTGACATTCAAGCTCGGCACTGATCCGGACAAGGCCCAGCAGCTTGTCCAGAACCGGGTGGCGCAGGCCGAACCGCGCCTGCCGGCCGAGGTGCGGGCACTGGGCCTCACCACGGTGAAGAGTTCGCCGGACTTCATCATGGTCGTCAACCTGGTCTCGGAGGATAACGGCTACGACATCACCTATCTCCGCAACTATGCGACCCTCAACATCAAGGATCGCCTCGCCCGCATCGAGGGCGTCGGCCAGGTCCAGGTCTTTGGGGCCGGCGACTATTCGATGCGCGTCTGGATCGACCCGCAGAAGGCGGCGGAGCATGGGCTTGCCGCCAGCGACATCAGCAATGCCATCCGGGCGCAGAATGTCCAGGCGGCGGCAGGCATAATCGGCGCATCGCCTAGCGTTCCCGAAACCGGCCTCCAACTGAACGTCAATGCGCAGGGACGTCTCGAAACGCCGGAAGAGTTCGGTGCCGTCATCGTCAAGAGCGGCGAGAATGGCGAGATTACCCGGCTGCGCGACGTCGCGCGGATCGAGTTGGGAGCTGCCGATTACACGCTGCGCTCGCTGCTGGACGGACAGCCCGCCGTCGCCGTCGCCGTCCTGCAGGCACCGGGTTCGAACGCCATCGAGATTGCCGACAACGTCACGGCGACGATGGACCAGTTGCAGCTCGCAATGCCCGAAGGCGTGAAGTACGAGATCGTCTACGACACCACCAAGTTCGTTCGCGCGTCGATCGAAAAGGTGGTGGAGACGCTTCTCGAGGCGGTGGCGCTGGTTGTCCTGGTGGTCATCCTCTTCCTGCAGACCTGGCGCGCCTCGATTATCCCGCTGATCGCTGTCCCGGTCTCCATCATCGGCACCTTCGCCGTTATGTATGCCTTCGGCTTCTCCATCAACGCGCTGACACTCTTCGGCCTTGTGCTCGCGATCGGCATCGTCGTCGACGACGCGATCGTCGTTGTCGAGAATGTCGAGCGAAACATCGAGAACGGCCTCTCGCCCCGCGATGCCACCTATCGGGCGATGCGGGAAGTGTCGGGACCGATCATCGCGATCGCCCTGGTGCTCGTCGCGGTCTTCGTTCCGCTCGCCTTCATTACCGGCCTGTCAGGTCAGTTCTACCGGCAGTTTGCGCTGACGATCGCGATCTCGACCGTGATCTCGGCCATCAATTCGCTGACGCTGTCGCCGGCGCTGGCAGCCCTGCTTCTGAAGGACCATCATGCGCCGAAGGACTGGCTGACGCGTTTGATGGACCGGCTGTTCGGCTGGTTCTTCCGAGGCTTCAACCGCGCCTTCGGCGCCGCGTCGAGCGGCTATGGCCGCACCGTTGGCGGACTGCTGTCCCGCAAGAGCCTGGTCATGATCGTCTATCTGGCGCTGGTCGGTGCCACTTACAGCGTGTTCACGACAGTCCCTGGCGGTTTCGTGCCGGCACAGGACAAGCAGTACCTGATCGGCTTCGCCCAGCTCCCGGATGGCGCCACGCTCGACCGGACGGAAGAGGTCATCCGCAAGATGAGCGACATCGCGCTGGAGCAGCCGGGTGTGACGCATGCCATCGCCTTCCCCGGATTGTCCATCAACGGCTTCACCATCGGTTCGAATGCGGGCATCGTCTTCGCGGCGCTCGATGATTTCGAAAACCGGAAGACACCCGAGCTTTCGGGCGGCGCCATCGCCATGGCGCTGAACCAGAAGTATGCCGGAATTCAGGAAGCCTTCATCGCCATGTTCCCGCCTCCGCCGGTCAACGGGCTTGGCCAGACGGGCGGCTTTAAGTTGCAGATCGAAGATCGCGCCGGCTATGGCAACCAAGTCCTGGATGAAGCCACCAAGGCCGTGCTTGCTAAGGCCTATCAGACACCGGAACTGGCCGGCATATTCTCAAGCTTCCAGATCAACGTGCCGCAACTTTTCGCGGATGTGGACCGAGCAAAGGCCGAACAGCTGGGTGTGGCGGTGACAGATGTCTTCGAAACGCTGCAGATCTACCTCGGCTCCCTCTATGTCAACGACTTCAACGCCTTCGGCCGTACCTACAGCGTTCGGGTTCAGGCGGACGCGAAGTTCCGCGCGGAGGCGGAGGACATCGGTGAGCTGAAGGTGCGTTCGCGCTCGGGAGAGATGATCCCGCTTTCGGCGCTCCTTAAGGTGGAGGAGACGACGGGACCGGAGCGGACGACCCGCTACAACGGCTTCCTCTCGGCTGACATCAACGGCGGCCCGGCGCCGGGCTATTCGTCGGGGCAGGCGCAGGCAGCGATCGAGAAGATCGTCCGGGAGACGGTGCCGCAGGGGATCGACTTCGAATGGACGGATCTCACCTACCAGGAGATCCTTGCCGGCAATTCCTCGATCGTCGTCTTCCCGCTGGCGCTTCTCCTCGTCTACCTCGTGCTCGCGGCGCAGTACGAGAGCCTGACGCTGCCGCTGTCGATCATCATGATCGTGCCCATGGGCGTCCTGGCGGCACTGACAGGCGTGTGGCTGACGGGCGGCGACAACAACATCTTCACCCAGATCGGTCTCGTGGTGCTGGTGGGATTGTCGGCGAAGAACGCAATCCTGATCGTCGAGTTCGCCCGCGAACTGGAGCTTGAAGGGCGCACTCCGTTCGACGCTGCAGTTGAAGCAAGTCGCCTGCGTCTGCGTCCGATCCTGATGACGTCGATGGCCTTCATCATGGGCGTCGTGCCGCTCGTGATCTCCACCGGAGCGGGAGCGGAGATGCGTTCGGCAATGGGCATTGCCGTGTTTTCCGGCATGATCGGTGTGACCTTCTTCGGCATCTTCATGACGCCGGTCTTCTACCTGCTGGTGCGCATCCTCACGGGTCGCCGTCCCCTGCGGCGGTCCGGTATGCAGGAGGTCCCCGCTCTCTCTCCAGCGGAGTAGCGCCTCCTGTGCCGCGCGGGCCCGGCCATCGGGCCTGCGCGGCTTCCGATCAAGCGATACGGGCAGGAAGAGCGCGGCAAGCAGCCCGCGGCTCAAGAGGTTCAGCGTGTCGCAGCCTTGGGCAGACTACATCGAATAAAGAACCTGCGCGGCCTTCACGGCTGCCGATGCGCGGTTCTCGACGCCGAGCTTTACGTAGATCTGCTCCAGGTGCTTGTTCACCGTTCGCGCGGAAAGGCCAAGAATCTCCCCGATGTCACGGTTTGACTTGCCCTTGGCGATCCATTCCAGCACCTCCGACTCCCGTGTAGTGAGGACGAAATGCTGGCGCAGTATGTTCGACCCTGATCGGCCGCCGGAGCCGCTGAGGCGGAACAGGAATTCATCGGCGCCGATTGCTCCGAGAAAAGTAAAGTTCAGGCTGGTTTCGCTGTCAGGCGCAAACGAGAAGGAAGCGTCTCGCGGGCCACCTCCATGGGCCTGTTCGGAGAGCCAGCCAGCGAGGCGAACTGCCACTGCCTCCAGACCGGTGTCGCTACCCGTTGCGGCGTCGACCAAGCGCATGGCTTGCGGCGTCGACCAGTGGATGCTGCCGTTGCGGTGGATTGCGAGCAGGTGGCGGCCGGCCGCGTCGAGTGCCACGCGCGCGCTCTGGGCCGAGCGTGCGTTTGCGAGATGGACACGTATGCGTGCCCGCAATTCGTCGATATCGATAGGCTTGCTCAGGTAATCAACTCCGCCGGAATCGAGCGCATGCACAATGTGCTCCGTCTCCGTCAGCCCGGTCATGAAGATCACCGGGACCTGCGAGACAGAGGGATTGGCCTTCAGCCTTTGGCAGGTGGCGAAGCCATCCATGGCCGGCATCACGGCGTCGAGCAGGATCAGGTCGGGCGTGATGCGATCGACGATATTGAGCGCCGCCAGGCCGGACGTCGCGATCAGCACGGAGAACCCAGATTGCTCCAGGGCTTCGGTGAGGAAACCAAGGGCTTCGGGACTGTCGTCCACCAGGAGCACGATGTCGCGGGGATGGGCGGCGTCAGTCATCTGTCGTGGTTTCTCCGATGAAGCGGTTCAGGAAGGTCATGTAGCCGTCGAAGTCGAAGGCCTGGACATAGGTGCCCAGTTCGGCCGCGAAGGGCCGGTATTCCTCCGTATGCGCCAGATCGGCAAGCTTTGTCTCGATCCCCCGCACGTATCCGATCTCGCCGAGCCGCAACAGGTCATGGAGATGATTTTCTCCTGGGCTCACCAGTTTTGCCGGCGAGGGTAGGGCGATGGCAGCTTGATCGCTTTCGTAGATCCAGGTCAGGCCGAGATGAACGGCCAGGCGGTCGCTCAGCTGGCGCATGTCGACTGGCTTGCCGATAGCATCATTGTGGCCTTCGGCGGTGGCGACCGAGCCATCGCCGATATTGGCAGAGAGCATGACGATCGGTGCCGTCTGCCCACCGTCGCGCAGCTTCGTCACCAGATCCCAGCCACTCATGCCCGGCATGGAAATATCCACGAGGAAGAGGTCCGGTCGCACACCCTCGATCAGTGTCAGGCAGTCCGGCCCGCTTGCCGCCGTGAGAACCACAAAGTCCATCGGCACGAGCAGTTCCCGCATCAGGTCGCGATGATCCTCGTTGTCGTCGACCACGACGATTGTGCGTCGCAGACCGCTGTAGGAAACGATGCGGCGCTCCGGGGCGGGCGCGGTGCTGGGGCGATCTACGGCCGCGAGCATCAGCCGCACCCTGAAGGTCGAGCCCTCGCCCTCTGTGCTGGCGACAGAGATCTCGCCGCCCAGGGTGTTTGTGAGCAGCCGCGTGATGGTCAGGCCGAGACCAAGTCCCGGCATCGGTTTCACCGTGTCGGCTTCGCCGCGCTGAAAAGGCTCGTAGATGCGCGTCTGGTCCTTCTCAGGAATACCGCGTCCGGTGTCGCTGACGGTGAAGGTTGCCACCTGGCTCCTATAGGCAATCTCGAAGCGGACGGCTCCGGCATCGGTGAACTTGATCGCGTTGGAGAGCAGGTTGACGAGGATCTGGCGTAGCCGCTTCTCGTCGGTGCGTACGTAGAGCGGCAGGCCGCGGGCGCGCTCGTGCTCGAACTTGAGGCCCTTCGCCTGCGCCTGCAGCGAAAACATCTCAACGATCTGGTCGAGGAAGTCCTGAATGTTGATCTCGTTGGAGTAGACCTGCAGTCGGCCTGCCTCGATCTTGGAGATGTCGAGCAAGCCGTCAATCAGACCCGACAGGTGATCTGCGGAGCGCTTGATGACCTTAATCGCCGACTGCCGAGGCGCGGGGATGGTTTCGTCCCGCTCGAGGATCTGCGCATAGCCCAAGACGGCGTTGAGCGGCGTGCGCAATTCGTGGGAGAGGCCGACGACGTAGCGGCTCTTCGCCCTGTTGGCCGCCTCCGCCGTCTCCTTTGCCTGCTGCAGGGCGGCATCCGTTTTCTTGTGCGCGGCGATCTCGCGCAGGAGCAGGGTGTTCTGGCGCGAAGATTCTTCTTCGGCCACGACCCGGCTGTCATGGGCGAGCACGTAGAACCAGGAGACGACACCGGCGATGATGGCGAAGACGAAGAAGACGATGATGATCGTGCTGTAGATGACCTCGGCATTGGCCGGTGCCGCGAGCCCCACCTGATACGCGATCATGGCGAGGATGGCGCCAATCACCGAGATGGAGAGTGTCGCCGCCAGGGCGTAGCGGCCGAGACGCGTGGTTAGCTTCGCGACGACGGTCTGCGGCAGCACCGCTTTCGCCACCGCGCCCACCTGCGCATGGAGCCGCGCGTTCGGCTTGCACATGTCGTGGCAGCGGCTGTCGAGCGAGCAGCAGAGCGAGCAGATCGGCGCCGCATAGGCCGGGCACCAAGCCATGTCCTCGGGCTCGAAGGGGTGCTCGCAAATGGAGCACGTAATGGAGCCGAGGCGCTTCCAGCTGTGACGGGGCTTGCGAGCGAGGTAGAACTTGCCGTTGGTCGCATAGGCGATGGCCGGCGACAGCAGGAAGGCGATGAGCGTCAGATAAGTGGAGAGCGACGCCATTACCGGCCCGAACAGGCCCAGATGGGCGGCAAGCGCAATGGCAGCCGACCCGCCCATGGCGCCAAGGCCGACCGGGTTGATGTCGTAGAGATGCGCCCGCTTGAACTCTATGCCGGGTGGAGACAGGCCGATCGGCTTGTTGATGAAGAGGTCGGCAGAGATGGTGCAGAGCCAGGACATGGCGATGATGGAGAAGATGCCAAGCGTTGCTTCGAGCAGCCTGTAGATGCCGAGTTCCATCAGGAGAAGGGCGATCGCCACGTTGAAGATCAGCCAGACCACACGGCCGGGGTGGCTGTGTGTCAGGCGCGAGAAGAAGTTCGACCAGGCAAGCGAACCCGCATAGGCGTTCATCACGTTGATCTTCAGCTGTGAGACGACCACGAATGCCGCCATCAGCAGGAGCGCGGCAGTGTCGTTCGGGATCATGTAGCCGAAGGCCGCCAGGTACATATGCGCCGGGTCCGCCGCTTCCTGAGCCGGAACGCCGGTGGAGAGCGTGAGCACGGCGAGAAAGGAGCCGGCCAGAAGCTTCGGCACGCCGACCACCACCCAGCCGGGTCCAGCCAGGAAGACTGCAAGCCGGTGCCACCATTTCCGCTGGCCCCCGGCCGGCAGGAAGCGCAGGAAATCCACCTGTTCGCCGATCTGCGGCATCAGCGCCAGGATAACGGCGGACGCGGCCCCGAATTCCAGGAGGTTGAAGGGGGCTGCACCTGCGACCTCGCCGTTGGAGTGATCGATACCGGCAAAGGACCGCCACAGGTCGAACTTCTCCCAGTCAAGGAAGGCGATGAAGACGAAAGGCAGGATGTTGAGCACGATCCAGAAAGGTTGGGTCACCAATTGGAATCGCGAGATCAGCCGAACCCCGTAGATGACCAGAGGGATCACCACAACGGCGCTGATGATGTAGCCGATCCAGGACGGGATGCCGAAAGCCAGCTTCAGTGCGCCGGTCATGATCGACGCTTCGATCGCAAACAGCATGAAGGTGAAGCTCGCATAGATGAGCGATGTCACCGTCGAGCCGATATAACCGAAGCTTGCGCCACGGGTCAGCAGGTCGATGTCAACCCCGTGGCGGATCGCATAACGGCTGATTGGAAGGCTGACCCCCAGCATGGCGACGGCGGCGGCGATGATGGCAAAGAAGGCATTTGTGGTGCCGTAGGAGAGGGTAATCGTGCCGCCGATTGCCTCCAGCGCCAGAAAGGAGATAGCACCGATTGCCGTGTGAGAAATCCGGGTTGCGGAAAAGCGCCGGGCGCTCTTGGCAGTAAAACGTAGAGCATAGTCTTCCAGCGTCTGGTCCGCGACCCAGCGGTTATACTCCCGGCGAACCGGAACGATGCGTTGCCGTGCGGCCATGCCTAATAACTAGCGCCTTCATGAATTTGACTTCCTATTAGGCACCTTCATGTGCGGCAACGGGTTTGGCAAGCCCCATGGAAGCAGGATTACAAGTGTTTGACGGCGAGCCTGCCGCCCCATTTGCCGTTCAGGTATTCGCAGACCAGCGTACGGTGGCAGTGGTGTGGCTTGTCTTCCGAGCAGAGAAGGCAGGCGTCGCCGAAAGCCTCAGCCCGGAACTGGCTCTCGATCTTCCGTTCGGCCATCAGCCGAAGAAAGGACTCCCGGAAGACGGTCCAGTCGCCCTTCAGCTTCTTGAAGGACGTCATGATCTCCTCGGTCGGCGCCAACAGCGGCTCGTGTGCGTAGTCTGCGCCGCAAAGCTCTCGCAGGAAGAACGGCAGGTCATCGGCCTTGGCAAAGCCCGCAAGTTGCGAACTGTTGTGCAGGCGAACGTCGATCACCTTCTTGACTCCTGCAGCCTTGATCCGGCCAAAGAAGTTCTCGGCGCTCGTCTTTGTGAAGCCGATTGTCATGACGTTCATCTGATCCTCCCGCTGCGATCCATTTCAGACGCCGAATGCCTGCTGTCAACGGGATGGGTTCAGCCGCTCCAGTCGACCTTTCCCTCTTCTCCCCCTCCGGTACGTCATTCTACGTATACGGGTTTGCGCTGCAGCATCGGATAGTACCTCCAGCAACGGCGAAAGCGTCCTGCTTCCGGTTGCGAACGAACAAGAAGAGGGGTTCGATCATGAAGATTTCAGCAAAGCTTGGAGGCGCGCTGCTAGCCGCTGCGCTCTCCACCACAGCCTTCCACGGTGCGCTTGCCCAGGAAGACACGATCAAGATTGGCGTACTGCATTCCCTGTCGGGCACGATGGCGATCTCGGAAACGACTCTGAAGGACGCCATGCTGATGCTCGTCGAGGAGCAGAACAAGAAGGGCGGCGTGCTCGGCAAGAAGCTCGAAGCCGTCGTCGTCGATCCGGCATCTGATTGGCCGCTGTTTGCCGAGAAGGCTCGCCAGCTGATTTCGCAGGACAAGGTCGCGGCTGTCTTCGGTTGCTGGACATCATCGTCGCGCAAGTCCGTCCTGCCGGTATTCGAGGAACTGAACTCGATCCTCTTCTACCCGGTCCAGTACGAGGGTGAGGAATCGTCGCGCAACATCTTCTACACGGGTGCTACGCCGAACCAGCAGGCCATCCCCGCCGTCGATTACCTGGCAGAGACTGAAGGTGTCGAGCGCTGGGTGCTCGCCGGTACGGACTACGTCTACCCGCAGACCACGAACAAGATCCTCAAGGCCTACCTGATGTCGAAGGGCGTCGCCGAGGAAGACATCATGATCAACTACACGCCCTTCGGTCATTCCGACTGGCAGACGATCGTGACGGACATCAAGAACTTCGGATCTGCCGGGAAAAAGACCGCCGTGGTCTCGACCATCAACGGCGACGCCAACGTGCCCTTCTATAAGGAACTCGCCAACCAGGGCATAAAGGCGGAAGACATTCCGGTCGTTGCCTTCTCCGTCGGCGAGGAAGAACTGGCCGGTCTCGACACCGGGCCCCTGGTCGGCCATCTGGCTGCCTGGAACTACTTCCAGTCCGTTGAAAGCGAGGCAAATGCCGAGTTCATCGAGACCTGGCATGCCTTCACCAAGAACGACAAGCGCGTGACCAACGACCCGATGGAAGCCGCCTATATCGGCTTCAATGCCTGGGTGAAGGCTGTCGAAGCGGCCGGCACAACCGATACCGACGCAGTTCTCGATTCGATCATCGGCGTTGCGGTGCCGAACCTGTCGGGAGGTTATTCTACGGTGATGCCGAACCACCACATCACCAAGCCCGTGCTGATCGGTGAGATCCAGGCGGACGGCCAGTTCGAGGTTGTCCAGGAAACTCCTTCCGTCGTCGGGGACGAATGGTCCGACTACCTGCCAGATTCCAAGGACCTGATTGCAGATTGGCGCAAGCCGATGGAGTGCGGCAATTTCAACGTCGCCACCGGCAAGTGCGGCGGCAAGGGCAGCTGATTAAGCAGGCAAGGTAAGCAAGCCCCTCGACTAGGCCTCTGTCCCACGCGGGGCAGAGGGACGAGCCAGGGCGGACTTCCGCGGAGCCAGAGAGGACGCGGGAAACTTCTTTCTCCCCCCAACGGGGAGAAAGTGCCGGCAGGTGGATGAAGGGCAGCAGCTTCATGCACCATCTGATCACTGCGGGGGTGAAGCATGTTTATCCGTTATCTCGGTACGATCTTCCTGATCTTCTCTTTAGCCGCCTCCGCCTTCGCGCAGAGTGCTGATCCAAAGCCGCTGCTCGACCAGCTGAGCAAGGCGAATTTCAAGCAGGCGGAAGAGCTGATTGCGCAGATCGCCGCGACGGGTGATGCGCGGGTCGTACCGGCACTGGAAGCCTTTGCCGAGGGCGATCTCTACGCCCGCAAGTCCGATGGCGTCGTGTTCATGACCAGGGCTGCCGGCTCAAAGCTGGAGCTGCTGGATCCGTTGACCGGAGAGAGCGCCGGCGAGGTTCCGAAAACCGCCGTCAGCAAGGTCAAGGTCAACAACAATCTGCGCCGCTCCATCCGGACCGCACTCAGCAGCCTGACGCTGATGAGCCCGAACCCAGAAGCCCGGCTGCAGGCGGCCAACACCATGCTTGCCGCGCCAAGTGAAGATAATCTCGAGCTTATCGAAACCGCTCTTGCCAAGGAAACCGATGGGGAGGTGCGGGCCAGGATGGAGGAGGCGCGGGCCGTATCGCTGCTCAACTCCGGCCGCTCCATAGAGGCTAAGCGCGACGCTATCGAGACGATCCGCAATCACGGCGGGCGCGATGCAATCGGTGTGCTACGCGGTGCCTACGGCTCCGTCGACGCCAGCCTTCAGCCGGACATCGACAGGGCGATCGGCGCGATCGAGAGCGAGATCGTACTTTGGGATATGGCACAAAACGTCTGGTACGGGCTGTCGCTTGGCTCGGTGCTGCTGCTCGCGGCAATCGGGCTCGCCATCACCTTTGGGGTGATGGGCATTATCAACATGGCGCATGGTGAGATGGTGATGCTCGGCGCCTATTCCACTTTCGTCGTCCAGGACATCATTCGTTCCAGCACACCGCAGCTCTTCGACTGGTCGCTTGCCATTGCGCTGCCTGTGGCCTTCCTGGTGACGGCGGCGGTCGGACTGGCGATCGAGCGTGGTGTGATCCGCTTCCTTTACGGGCGTCCATTGGAAACCCTGCTCGCCACTTGGGGAATCTCACTCATCCTGCAGCAGGCGATCCGGTCGATCTTCGGGCCGACGAACCAGGAGGTCGGCAACCCTTCCTGGATGTCCGGCTCCTTTCCGCTTGGCGGCATGACGGTCACCTGGAACCGCATGTGGATCATCCTTTTCTCGCTTTCGATCTTCGTTGCGCTGCTGGTGCTGATGAAGAAGTCGTCCTTCGGGCTGCAGATGCGGGCGGTGACGCAGAACCGGCGTATGGCTTCGTCCATGGGCATCCGCACACCTTGGGTTGATGCCTTCACCTTTGCGCTTGGTTCCGGCATTGCCGGTATCGCTGGCGTGGCGCTCAGCCAGATCGATAATGTCTCGCCGAACCTCGGCCAGAGCTACATCATCGACAGCTTCATGGTCGTCGTGTTCGGCGGCGTCGGAAACCTCTGGGGTACCTTGGTCGGCGCTCTGTCGCTTGGGGTCCTCAACAAGTTCCTGGAGCCTTGGGCCGGCGCCGTGCTCGGCAAGATCCTCGTGCTGGTGCTGATCATCCTCTTCATTCAGAAGCGACCGCGCGGCCTCTTCGCGCTCAAGGGAAGGGCGGTGGAAGCATGATCACCGGTTTTGTTCTTCGCGCGCTGGACGGCAAGATCGTCGTCGCCATCGGCATCCTGCTTGCGATTGCTCTGCTTGTGCCGGCGTTGAACCTCCTGGTGCCGCCCGAAAGTGCCTTCCACGTTCCGACTTACGCGGTGTCGCTGTTCGGCAAGTATCTCTGCTACGCACTGCTGGCGCTCGCACTGGATCTCGTCTGGGGCTATTGCGGCATCCTCTCGCTCGGCCACGGCGCCTTCTTCGCGCTCGGGGGTTATGCCATGGGCATGTACCTCATGCGCCAGATCGGTAGCCGCGGCGTCTATGGCGATCCGGTCCTGCCGGATTTCATGGTCTTCCTCAACTGGCAGGAACTGCCGTGGTTCTGGTACGGTTTCGACATGTTCCCCTTCGCCATGCTGATGGTGCTTGTGGTGCCGGGGCTGCTTGCCTTCCTGTTCGGCTGGTTCGCCTTCCGCAGCCGCGTCAACGGCGTGTATCTGTCGATCATCACGCAGGCGATGACCTACGCGCTGATGCTTGCCTTCTTCCGCAACGACATGGGCTTCGGCGGCAATAACGGACTGACGGACTATAAGGAGATCCTTGGCTTCCCGGTCCAGGCCGCCGGCACGCGCAACGTGCTGTTTGCGATGTCGGCCATCATGCTGGCGCTCTGCCTGCTGATTGCGTCGGCCATCGTTCGCTCGAAGTTCGGCAAGGTGCTGGTCGGGGTGCGCGATGCCGAAAGCCGTGTACGCTTCCTCGGCTTCCGGGTGGAGAACATCAAGCTCTTCACCTTTGTCGTCTCGGCCATGATGGCGGGCATTGCGGGTGCGCTCTTCGTGCCGCAGGTCGGCATCATCAATCCGGGCGAGTTCGCGCCGGCCAATTCCATCGAGGTCGTCGTCTGGACGGCCGTCGGCGGGCGCGGGACGCTGATCGGCCCAATCATCGGTGCGGTCCTCGTCAATGCCGGCAAGAGCTTCTTCACCGGCGCCTTTCCCGAGTTCTGGCTCTATGCGCTGGGCGGCCTGTTCATCGCGGTCACCCTGTTCCTTCCCAAGGGTATCGTCGGCACGATCCAGCAGGGCTGGAACGCCCGCAGGCAACTGAGGGCGGCGGCGGAACGAGAAAAGGGCAGGGATGCCGATCTCCTGCCGCAAGCGGCGGAGTAGGGCATGACAACGGTTGCCGAAACACGCGCGAAGAGCCTGCTTTATCTCGACAACGTGTCTGTATCCTTCGACGGCTTTAAGGCGTTGAACGCGCTTTCCTTCGTGGTCGAGCCGGGTGAGCTTCGGGCCATCATCGGCCCCAACGGCGCCGGCAAGACGACGATGATGGACATCATCACCGGCAAGACCCGCCCCGACAGCGGTACGGTACTGTTCGAGGACACGATCGATCTCACCAAGCGGGATGAAGCAGATATCGCCCAACTCGGCATCGGCCGCAAGTTCCAGAAGCCGACGGTGTTCGAGAGCCATAGCGTCTGGGATAATCTGGAGCTCGCACTTAATCGTTCCCGCGGCGTCTTCGCCACGCTGTTCTATACGCTCACGGCCGAGGATCGCGCCCGCATCGAGGAGATCCTCGAGACGATCCGCCTGACGCATCGCAGGGACGAGCTCGCCGCCAACCTCTCGCATGGCCAGAAGCAGTGGCTGGAGATTGGCATGCTACTGGCGCAGGAGCCGAAGCTTCTGTTGGTTGACGAGCCGGTGGCCGGCATGACCGACGCCGAGACTGCCGAGACGGCCATCCTTTTGCGCGACATCGCCAAGACACGCTCGGTGGTCGTGGTCGAGCACGACATGGGCTTCATCCGCGACCTCGGCGTGAAGGTGACGTGCCTTGCGGAGGGCTCAGTGCTGGCCGAAGGATCGATCGACTTCGTCTCGAGCGATCCGAAGGTCATCGAGAATTATCTGGGGCGTTAATCATGCTGACGGTAGACAACATCAACCTGCACTACGGCGCCGCCCAGGCTCTTCGCGGCGTTTCGCTCAAGGCGGAGATGGGAAAAATAACTTGCGTGCTGGGGCGCAACGGCGTCGGCAAGAGCTCGCTCCTGCGCGCCATCACCGGACAGCACCCGGTGAGCGCCGGAACGATCCGCTTCAACGAGGCGCCGCTGAACGGGCTGGCACCTTATGCACGGGCGAAGCACGGCGTCGGCTACGTGCCGCAGGGGCGGGAAATCTTTCCGCTGCTGACCGTTCAGGAGAACCTGGAAAGCGGCTTCGCACCGCTGCAGCGCAAGGAACGCTTCATCCCGGAGGAGATTTTCAGCCTGTTTCCCGTCCTCGGCAGCATGCTGTCACGGCGTGGCGGGGACCTCTCCGGCGGGCAGCAGCAACAGCTAGCGATCGGCCGCGCCATGGTCATGCGGCCGAAGATCCTCGTACTCGACGAGCCGACGGAAGGTATCCAACCGTCGATCATCAAGGATATCGGCCGCGCCATCCGCTACCTGAGGGATTCGACCGGCATGGCGATCCTGCTGGTCGAACAATACCTGGATTTCTGCCGCGAACTCGCGGACCAGGTCTACATCATGGACCGCGGCGAGATAGTCCACGAGGGTAGAGCCGAGTCTCTGGATACGGAAGAAGCTCGTCGGCATCTAACAGTATGAATTCTGACGTGAATGAACTATTTTTCATCAACTATATGGTGCGCATATTTTTTAGACAATGATGCTTGCCAGAATTGCTGCGCTGCGGCATCGTTAGCAGATGTCGCAGGCCGAACTCACCATCCTCGTGATCGATGAAAATGCCATTCGCGCCTCCATCATTGAGGAGGGACTGCGGGAGGCCGGGCATGATCGCGTCAACGTGATCCATGAGGTGAACGGGGTTGCGCGGACGATCGAAACGCTGCAGCCCGACGTCATCATCATCGACATCGAGAATCCGAACCGGGACATGATGGAGCACCTGTTCCAACTTACCCGAACCGTCGGGCGTCCGATTGCGATGTTCGTCGATCGGTCGGATACGGCGTCCATAGAGGCGGCTGTCGATGCCGGCGTCTCCGCCTATATCGTCGACGGGCTCAAGAAGGAGCGGGTGAAGTCGATACTCGACATGGCGGTCAGTCGCTTCAACGCCTTCAGCCGCCTGCAGCGTGAGCTGGCGGAGGCACGCTCGGCCCTGGAGGAGCGGAAGGTGGTTGAGCGTGCGAAGGGGATTCTCATGAAGATGCGGGGTCTGTCGGAGGAGGAGGCATTCGCCCTCCTGCGCCAGTCCGCGATGAACGAAAAGAAGAAGATGGCGGACATCGCCCAGAGCATCGTAACGGCGGCACGACTACTCCTTTGACTGCTATCCAGACGAGGAGGCCTTGAGGAAACTGGAATGAACATGGTGACCAGACGCAACCGCACTGGACCTAGCCTGCCTGCTCCCGCAATCGTGCCTTCGGAAGGGACGCGTGTCCTCCGAGCCGGCTTTATACCGCTTGTCGATGCATCCGTGCTGATTGCCGCATCCGTCTTTGGCTTCGCGGAGCGGGAAGGCCTCAGGCTCGAGCTTGTCCGGGATGTTTCCTGGGCCAATGTTCGGGACCGTCTGGCTTTCCGTCAGTTCGACATCGCCCACATGCTGTCGCCCATGCCAGTGGCATCCATGCTTGGTCTCGGCTCAAATCCGTCGCCCACGATCACGCCTTTCTCGCTCGGACGCGGCGGCAACGCTATCACACTCTCGGCGAGGCTATTTGCCCGCATGCAAGACACTGCCGACATTGGCGATAACGCCAGCGCGCTTGACCATGCACGTGCTCTTGCCCTGGTGGTCCGAACCATGAAAGCGGCGGGAGAGCAGCCGCCGACGCTGGGCATGACCTATCCTTTCTCTTCCCACAATTACGAGTTCCGTTATTGGCTGGCGGCCGGGGGGATTGATCCCGACGTGGACGTCAGGCTGGTTGTCGTGCCACCGCCGATGACCTCCGATGCGCTTGCGGCGGGCGCGATCGATGGCTTCTGCGTCGGCGCACCGTGGAACATGGTTGCCTCCCAGCGGGGCGTCGGCCGCATCGTGGCTGCCAAGCAGGACATCTGGCCGTCCGCGCCGGAGAAGGTGCTCGGCATGCGGCCGGACTGGGCCGAAAGCAACGCCGATACCGTCATGCGCCTGCTCGTGGCGCTCAATGCCGCAGCACAGTGGTGCGATCAGTCGGAAAACCATGATGCTCTGGCAGAAGCGCTGGCGGACCCGCGCCATGTTGGCGCTTCGGTCGAGATCATTCGGCATGTGCTTTCGGGGGAATTCAATCTGGACGCGCAGGGCACCCGCCGCGTCATCCCGAACTATTTCTCGTTCCACGCCCAACATGCCAGCTATCCGCGCCCGAGCCAGGCTCTGTGGATCTATAGCCAGATGATCCGCTGGGGTCAGGCCACCTATTCCGAAAAGGGAATGGCGGCTGCCGTGGCCTCTTTCCGGCCCGACATCTTCCGTTCGGCGCTCGGCGATGCTGCAGCCCCTGACGAGGACGACCTGCGGATGGAAGGGGATCGGTCAGGAGACAGGTTCATGGACGGGTATGTCTTCGATCCTCGAAGACTTCACGACTATGTTCGACACTTTCCCATCGCGCGTCGCGACCTTGGTGGACGGGCCGACGAGCAGGAAATGTAGACCAGCGCGCCGATGTAATGACGCCTTGTTTGCGGCGTTCATGTCATAGCTGCTTATTCAACCGGCATCAGAAACCAGCAGCTTCGCCCAAAAGTTCAGCACGGGGGTTCAGTGCGCCTCACGGCTGCGGCAAGTGCTTCAAGAAATATCAAGGTTTTCAAGCACGTTAGCCCCATATTTCCGATCTGGCACAGGCTTTGCTTTGCATAGAGCAGGCCGATCAATGGAGATCGGACTTCAGGGCGCAACAGCCGCGCCCGCCAAAGACATCGACGTCGCAAGGATTTTGCAGCACGGGCCCGTCCCGCAAGCGCGATCTCCGAGCGGCGTTTTTTCGTTTTCGACCCTCCACCAAGGAGAGCCCATGACTACCACGACCGAGAAGCTCGTCATCATCGGCAACGGAATGGCCCCCGGACGGATGCTGGAGCATCTCTTCGAGCAGGCGCCCGGCCGATACGACGTGACCATCTTCAACGCAGAACCCCGTGTGAACTACGATCGCATCATGCTCTCGCCGGTACTGTCTGGAGAGAAGAGCTATGAGCAGATCGTCATTCATGGCGACGGCTGGTACATCGACAACGGCATCACCCTCTACAAGGGGCATCGGATCGTCGCGATTGATCGGGGCGCCAAAACCGTCACTTCCGATCACGGCGTTACCGAGCCCTACGACAAGCTGGTGGTAGCAACCGGTTCCGTTCCATTCATCATCCCTGTGCCCGGAAACGATCTGCCAGGCGTCATTACCTACCGCGACCTCGACGACGTCAACGCCATGCTGCTTGCGGCGCAGTCGCGCGAGAAGGCGGTGGTGATCGGTGGCGGACTGCTCGGACTGGAAGCCGCAGCGGGTCTTGCTCAGCGCGGCATGGATGTCACCGTCCTCCATGTCATGCCGACCCTGATGGAGCGACAACTCGATCAGGCCGCGGGTTATCTCCTGCAGAAGGCGGTCGAGGAGCGGGGCATCAAGGTCATCTGCAGGGCGAATACCAAGGCGATCGTCGGCGACGGCAGGGTTGAAGGCGTCGCGCTGGACGACGGCCGGGTCATCGACGCCTCGCTGGTTGTGATGGCGGTCGGCATCCGGCCGAACGTGGCGCTCGCCCGAGGCGCAGGGCTTGCCGTCAACCGAGGCATAGTCGTCGATGCGGGCATGCAGACGTCCGACGGCAACATCCTCGCAGTCGGGGAATGTGCAGAAGTGGCAGGGCAAGTCTACGGCCTCGTGGCCCCTCTCTACGAGATGGCAAGGATCGCCGCCTCCCGCCTCGCCGGCGACCGTGGCCCAGCCTTCGTCCATTCCGACACGCCGACCAAGCTGAAGGTCACCGGGATCGATCTCTATTCCCTCGGCGATTTCGCCGAGGGAGACGGCCGCGAGGAAATCGTCCTGCGAGATGCCACCGCCGGTGTCTACAAGCGGATCGTGCTGAAGGACAACCGCATCATCGGCACGGTCCTCTACGGGGACACGGCCGACGGCGCCTGGTTCAACGACCTGAAGAAGAAGGGCACCGACATCTCCGCGATGCGGGACACACTGATCTTCGGCCAGGCATACCAGAGCGGCTCGCCGCTCGATCCCCTGGCTGCGGTCGCCGCCCTTCCGGACGATGCGGAAATCTGCGGTTGCAACGGCGTGTGCAAGGGGAAAATCGCCGGGGCAATCGCCAGCAGGGGCCTGACGACGCTTGAGGAGGTTCGCGCCCACACGAAGGCATCGGCCTCCTGCGGCACCTGCACGGGCTTGGTCGAGCAGTTGATGACGCTGACGCTTGGCGATCGCTACAATCCCGCCGCCGTCACGCCGATGTGCCCCTGCACTGACCTTGGTCACGACGACGTCCGCCGGCTGATCAAGGCGAAGGGCCTGAAGACCATCCCGGCCGTCATGCAGGAACTGGAGTGGAAGACCTCCTGCGGCTGCGCCAAGTGTCGACCGGCGCTGAACTACTACCTCGTCTGCGACTGGCCGGACGAGTATGCCGACGACTACCAGTCGCGCTTCATCAACGAGCGCGTCCACGCCAACATCCAGAAGGACGGCACCTATTCCGTCGTCCCCCGCATGTGGGGCGGAATGACGTCCTCGAAGGAATTGCGGGCGATCGCCGATGTCGTCGACAAGTTCGAAATTCCGGCGGTGAAGGTGACCGGCGGTCAGCGCATCGACCTGCTCGGGATCGAGAAGGAAGACCTGCCGGCCGTATGGGCGGATCTCGGCAAGGCCGGCTTCGTCTCCGGCCAGGCCTACGCCAAGGGGCTGAGGACCGTGAAGACTTGCGTCGGGTCTGACTGGTGTCGTTTCGGCACCCAGGATTCCACTGGGCTCGGCATCCGCATCGAGAAGTTCATGTGGGGATCCTGGACACCCGCCAAGCTCAAGATGGCCGTCTCCGGCTGCCCGCGCAACTGCGCGGAGGCGACCTGCAAGGATATCGGCATCATCTGCGTCGATTCCGGCTTCGAGATCCATTTCGCGGGTGCGGCCGGACTGGACATCAAGGGAACCGAGGTACTTGGTCTGGTCAGGACCGAGGACGAGGCGCTCCAGCACATCGTTGCTTTGACCCAGATGTACCGGGAGCAGGGTCGGTATCTCGAGCGTATCTACAAGTGGGCCAAGCGCATCGGCATTGACGAGATCCGCCGGCAGATCATGGAGGATGGCGACAAGCGCCAAGCCTACTACGAACGCTTCGTGTTCAGCCAGAAGTTCGCCCAGCTCGACCCGTGGTCGGAGCGCGTCTCCGGCAAGGACAAGCACGAATTCAACCCGATGGCCGTCATCCAGAAGGAGGCAGCGGAATGAACGCGCATATCACTTTCGCAAAGACGGCGTGGGTTCTCATCGGAACGATCGACGACATTCCGCGCCAGGGATCCCGGCGCATCCAGGATGGTGCAAGACGGATCGCGGTCTTCAGGACCGCCGATGACCGCGTCTTCGCACTGGAAGACAAGTGCCCGCACAAGAACGGGCCGCTCAGCGAGGGGATCGTGCATGACGGCTGCGTCACATGCCCGCTCCACAACTGGGTGATTTCGCTTGAAACCGGGGAGGCCCAAGGCGCCGACGACGGAAGGACATCAACCTTCCCCGTACGGATCGAAGGTCGCAACGTCTACCTCAACCTCACTGCAACCAACGCGGCTTGCTAAGCCGTCTCCTGCATCGCGAAAGGAAACTCGATGTCCTATGTAGCACCCCAGGAATTCGCCACGAAAATGATCGATGCGGGCGAGTCCAAAGTCTTCATGTCCACAAAGGATACCCTCATAAGGGCCTATATGGCCGGTGCC
Source organism: Pseudorhizobium banfieldiae (assembly GCF_000967425.1). Lineage (NCBI taxonomy): Bacteria > Pseudomonadati > Pseudomonadota > Alphaproteobacteria > Hyphomicrobiales > Rhizobiaceae > Pseudorhizobium > Pseudorhizobium banfieldiae. Next base: position 3,123,103 of record NZ_FO082820.1, on the reverse strand, counting down.
ATATTGGCGCTCGCAGCAGCATTCGCAGTCACCGTCACCGTCAATACCGGCAACCCTCTCATTGGTGCGCTGTTGTTTCCTGTCGGCTTCTGCATGCTCTACCTGATGGGGTTTGACCTGCTGACCGGCGTCTTCACACTTGCTCCGCTGGCGCTGATTGCCAAGCGGCCCGGTGTCACGGTGGGCGGCATCCTTCGCAACTGGGGTCTGGTCTTCATCGGCAATTTTGCCGGTGCGATGACGACCGCGGTTTTCATGGCGATTATCTTCACCATGGGCTTTTCGGAGGCCCCGAACGCGGTCGGACAGAAGATCGGGGTGATCGGTGAATCGCGGACGCTCGGTTACGCCGCCGCCGGCGCCTCGGGGATGCTGACGCTCTTCATCCGCGCGGTCATGTGCAACTGGATGGTCTCGACCGGCGTCATCGCCGCGATGATGTCGACCTCGGTGTCCGGCAAGGTCATTGCGATGTGGATGCCGATCCTCATCTTCTTCTACCTCGGCTTCGAGCACTCGATCGTCAACATGTTCCTCTTCCCCTCGGGCATCATGCTGGGCGGCCAGTTCACCTGGGCGGACTACTTCATCTGGAACGAAATCCCCACGGTCATCGGCAATCTCGTCGGGGGACTGACCTTCGTAGGCGGGATGATCTACGCCACCCACTACCGCACATCGCCCAGCCGCAAGGTGACCGAAAAGCCTGCGGCGCGCCTCGTCGCAGCAGAATAACAGAGAGAGAACGAGGATCGGTCCTGCCGGGGGCGGGACCGATCCTATCTGGATCCCTTGATGCTCAACATTCGCGACACCGCTGCGCTGCGCGTCAGCATCGGGCAATACTCGTCGGCCGGGCGCAAGCCGATGAACCAGGATTTTCATGGTGCCATCGTGCCGTCCGGCGTGGCGCTGACCATGAAGGGCGTAGCACTTGCGATCGCCGACGGTATCTCTACCAGCCCCGTGGGGCATGTCGCGGCCGAGACGGCGGTGAAAAGCTTTCTGACCGACTATTACTGCACATCCGATGCGTGGACCGTGAAGACGTCGGCGAGCCGCGTCATCGACGCCACCAACTCCTGGCTGCATGCGCAAAGCCGACATGTGGAAGATCGCGACCGTGCCCATGTCGCAACCTTTTCCGCGCTGGTGCTCAAGGGCGAGCGCGCCCACATCTTTCATGTCGGCGATAGTCGCATCACGCGGGTTTCGGGCAGCGAGGTCGAGCCGCTGACGCGCGAACATCGCCTTGTCCTATCCGGGTCGGACACCCAAATCGCCAAAGCCCTCGGCCTGCTTCCGTCCCTTGAGATTGATTATCGGCACATCCCCTTGCAGGTAGGCGACGTCTTCGTCCTCACCACCGACGGTGTTCACGATCACCTGAGGCCGCGGCAGATTGCAGGGGAGATCGCGGCGAACCCGGATCTGGATCGGGCGGCTGGCGAAATTGCCGCACGGGCGCTCGAAAACGGCAGCGACGACAACCTCACCATCCAGATCGTCCGCATCGATCAACTGCCGGAGCCGGGCTTCGAGCCTCTCCTCGACAGGATGGAGATACTGCCGCCCGCCCCGCTACCGTCAGCCCCCAGCGACTTCGAGGGCTACCGCATCCACCGGCAGATCCATGCCAGCAGCCGCAGCCATGTTTTTCGTGCCAGCGATCCGCAAACCGGGGATGCGGTGGTGCTGAAGTTCCCGTCGGCGGACCTGCAGCAGGATGAGGCGTATCTGCGCCGGTTCGCGATGGAGGAATGGGTGGCGCGCCGGGTTTCCAGCGTCCACGTCGTGAAGTGCAGGGATACGATCCTTCCGCGCCGGTCTCTGTATCTCGTCATGGAGCATCTTGCTGGTGAAACGCTCTCGCAATGGATGAAGGATCATCCTCAAGCCGACCTGGCTTCGATGCGCGCGATCATCTCGCAGATCGCTGAAGGGCTCCGGGCCCTGCATCGCAAGGAGGTCATCCATCAGGACCTCAGGCCGGACAATGTGCTGATCGACAGCAATGGGACCGCCAAGATCATCGACCTCGGATCAGCCCGGGTCGAGGGGCTGGTCGAGGCGAAACATACGCCGGATGCGGAAGATATCCTCGGCACGTTCCAGTACACCGCGCCCGAATACTTCCTGGGAGAACGTGGAAACGAGCAGTCGGATCTGTTCTCGCTTGGGGTGATTGCCTACCAGATCTTGACAGGACGTCTCCCCTATGGAGCCGCTGTTGCAAGAACCGGCAATGCACGACAGCAAGCCCGGCTGCGATATGCTTCCATCCGTGAGTACCGGCCAGATGTACCGCAATGGGTCGATGACGCTGTTCGCAAAGCCGTCCATCCTGACCCAGGGCGGCGCTATGAAGCCATTTCCGAATTCCTGTATGACCTTTCCCATCCGAAGCAGCACATCCTAAGAACGGCAAGAATGCCGCTGACGCAGCGCAATCCGCTGCTGTTCTGGCAGGTGCTGTCGCTGATACTGGCGCTGCTGCTGGTGCTTCTGCTGCTGTGGCAGCAGCCGTATGCCTAATTTTTGGACTGGCATAAAGAAAGATCATATCTTGTGCAGCCAGATCAAGTCTGGCACTATGACATCAACGGCGTAGGCCGTTTCACGCCGCGCGGCTGCAATGGCGCAGCCGGCGGCAGCCACAAATCAGGCACCAGCATCGACGCTGTGGACATCATCGCTGTCACTTGAGGGCAGGGTGGGGACGCAGCGTTTTTTTGTGCCTGGCGAAGCGTTGGCCACGAACACAGGAGCATGACAGCATGTTGACCAAGCAGGACGTCACGGATCTAATCTATGAGCGCAAGCGCGCGAGCGGGCTCACCTGGGCCAGGATCGCCGAAGACATCGGTATGAGCGAGGTCTTTGTGACGTCCGCCTGCCTCGGCATGAACACGCTGCCGCGGGAAAAGGCCGAGGCGCTGGTGCTTAACCTCGGTCTGCCGCAGGAGGCGGCTGTCGTCCTTTCGGAATATCCGACGAAGGTCTTTCCTCAGGCAGTTCCGACCGATCCCTGCATCTACCGCTTCTACGAGATTATCGGCGTCTACGGTCAGACCCTGAAGGAGCTGATCCAGGAGAAGGGCGGCGACGGGATCATGAGTGCGATCGACTTCGACATGAGCGTGGAGAAGGTCCCCTATCCGAAGGGTGATCGCATCGAGATCAGGATGAGCGGCAAGTTCCTTTCTTACAACGCCTGGTGAGCTTCGATCCGAGAGCAGTTCGCCCCGTTCAATGGAGACTCGCATGTCTGAACTGGAACACACCGATATCAAAGGTCGGGCCGAGGTGCCCGGCCGGATCGAGCCGCTTGCCAAGCTTCCGGTGTTCTGGAGCCTATCCGGCAAGAGGGTGGTGGTGGCCGGCGGTTCGGATGCCGCTGCCTGGAAGGCGGAGCTTCTGTGCGCCTGCGGTGCGGAAGTCGCCGTATTCGCGCCAGTCAGCGAACTTTCGCCGACGTTCGAGGCGCTGATCCGACGAAGCCCGCCGGATGGTGGCGGATGTTGCATCCTTCACGACCGACCTTGGGCGGCCGATGTCTTCGAAGGTGCTGCGATGGCCATTGCCGATTGCGAGGACGACACCGGGGCATTCGCGTTCTTCGAAGCGGCGAAGGCGGCGGGGGTTCCGGTCAATGTCATCGACAAGCCGGAGTTCTGCCAGTTCCAGTTCGGCTCGATCGTAAACCGCTCACCGGTTATCGTATCCATCTCCACTGACGGCGCCGCACCCATCCTGGCGCAGGCCATCCGCCGCCGCATCGAGACCCTGCTGCCCGCTGCTCTCAAGGGCTGGGCAATGCTCGCCCATAGGCTTCGTGACGTGGTGAGCGAGCGCCTGCAGCCGGGTGCGCCGCGCCGCGCCTTCTGGGAGCGCTTTGTCGACCGCGCCTTTGCGGAGCAAGATGGACCGGATGCCCAGGCGGAGCTGGAACTGCTCTCACTGACGACGGAGAATACGGCGGGACCGAAAACCGGTCGCGTGACACTGGTGGGAGCCGGTCCGGGGGATCCGGAGTATCTGACCCTCAAGGCAGTTCGTGCCCTTCAGGGCGCGGACGTGATCCTGTTCGACGATCTCGTTTCAGCCGGCGTTCTCGAACTGGCGCGTCGCGAGGCGAAGCGCATGCTGGTCGGCAAGCGCGGAGGAAGGGAGAGCTGTCGCCAGGATGACATTAACCGCATGATGATCGACTTCGCCAAAAGCGGTAAGCATGTCGTTCGGCTGAAGTCCGGTGACCCGATGATCTTTGGCCGGGCAGGCGAGGAGATCGCGATCCTGGAGCGTGAGGGGATCACGGTGGATGTGGGGCCCGGCATCACGGCGGCCAGCGCCATGGCCGCGCGTCTCGGCATCTCACTGACCCATCGCGACCATGCTCAGTCAGTTCGCTTCGTGACTGGTCACGCCCGAGACGGCCGGCTGCCCGCAAATCTTAATTGGCGGAGCCTCGCCGAGCCCGGAACAACCAGTGTCTTCTATATGGGAGGCAGAACGGCCACCCAGATCCGAGATCGCCTTCTGGAGGAGGGGATGCCGGACGCGACCGCGGTGGTGATCGTCAGTTCAGTGGCGCGTCCGCAGGAGCGCCGGTGGATCGGAAGGCTCATCGACCTCGGGGCGGGTATTTTCGAAATTGGCTACGACGAGCCGGTTCTCATTGGTGTCGGCGACGTGTTCTCGGGCGCATTGTCTGCAGAATATCGCGGAGCGGGGAAAGGCGAGCAATATCTGAAAGTCGGCTGACTTCCGTGCAGCATGAGTAGGCGGCCGTCCGCAACCTCATTGGGCAAAATATTCCCAAGGCACCCGCTGAACGAGGATGTTTGAGAATGGAATATCGCGGACTGCGGGTTGTTCGCTGTGTTTTTTCATGGACATCGCAATTTTGTTTCTTTAGACAGGTTAGTGTCTCCTGATGGGATGACGTTTTACGGCTTATCCCGCTAGCTCCGGTTTAACCATATCTTGAGGTCCCGGCGCGGGAGTCTCGCCAAGGCACACTCACTGGTTTAATTGGGGCGAATGGCCCATCAGTCTGTCTTCAGATGGCGCTACGACCGCCCGCTTTCGCTGGAGCAGTTTCAACTGCGTTTTCCTGATGACTACGCCTGCGCGGCCTATCTGGCGAAGAAGCGATGGCCCGACGGCTTCGTCTGCCCGCACTGTGGTTCGACGAAGGGTTGGAAGCTGCGGTCGAAGCCGTGGGTCTGGGAGTGCGGTGGAGAGCAGGCCGACGAGGACGGCGAACTGACCCCGTGCCGCAAACAGACGTCCGTCATCGCTGGCACGATCATGCACAAGACGCACCTGCCGCTGCGGCAGTGGTTCCTGGCAGCGCACCTGGTGACGACGCACTCGAACGGCATCTCAGCCCTTCAGCTCCAGGCCAAGCTGGGCATCGGCTCCTACAAGACCGCATGGCTTCTCCTGCACAAGCTACGTCGCGCCATGGTCAATCCCGACCGAGAGAAGTTGGGCGGCTACGAAGAGACCGTCGAGATCGACGAGACGAGCATTCCCTTCCGGACAAAGGACGAGCCCGTCGGCGGCGGACAGGGCCGCAGCCCCATCGGCAAGCTCAACATCATCGGGGCGGTGGAATGGCGCGACGAAGGCAGGTCTGGCCGCATCCGCCTTGAACCTATCCGCACCAACGGCAGGGAATCCCTGCATCCATTCGTGTTGCGCAACACGAATCCCCACACGACGATCTTCACCGACGGCAACCAGGCCTATCAGGGTATTCCCGACCGCAATCACGCCTCGAAAGTCGTGGGGAAACTGCCCGCGCATCTTTGGTTCAAACGCATACACCGCGTCTTCTCGCTGATGAAGCGGTGGATGATGGGTGTATATCACGGCGTCCGCCGACGTCACCTCAACATCTACCTCCAGGAGTTCGTCTTCCGCTGGAACCGTCGACGGCAATACCGCGCCGCATTCGACAGCCTCGTCGCCATCGGCAACGAGGTCGGCCATGCCAGCCTCCGCGACATCGTCGGCAGGCCGCCGGTCCTCAAGACGCTCATGGATCAAGTGCGTGATGGGATCGAGCTGGATCGCCGCCAGGCGTACCTGGAGGCTATCGCCAAGGGTGTACCCAGTGTCTTTGCGGAGAGACTGCTCGACCCCGACTACGTTGCGCCAGAACCACGCGTCTATCGGCGAAATGTACCGCCGCGACCGATCTTAGCCAAATCACGCTCGGCTTTTGTATACGCTACTCACTGACAACGCATTCAAAGCCCAGGATTAGCGCCACCGCTATACGTATCTTCGTTGTCTTCATCATCATCGTTGTCATAGTCAGCAGCAAGCTCGGCAGGCGTATATGCGTCCTTCTGCCGTGCGTCTCTTATTGCCGCGATTTCAACCATGCCGTCGCGTGCGCGAATCGTGAGGACCAAAGGCGGCATGCTCACCTTGCGCGTACCTTCAAGAACACCTTTCTCGGTCATTTGCGGGAAGGACGAAAGAAGGTCCTTCTGCCTCTCCAGACGCTCAATCAGGCTTCTGGCGGCTGCGGGGTTCACCTCCGAAAGTTCTACAACCTTGTTGAGAAACCAGCGTTCCGCGCTCTTCGATAAACGGACAGGAGGCATCAACCGGCCCGCTGACTACGTCGATACTCGGCTGCATCAACGATAGTTCGAGCCTTATCAAGCACATCTTCGAGATCAACACTTTCGCCGCGATCCAGCTCAGCGATGCCTTGGGCATCCCGAAGAACTTCGGCTCCTTCACCTGCCAAATATTGGCTGAGGGCTTTCTGCATCACCCAAGTCCGATCCCGATCAAGAAGGCCTGCGATTTCATCGAACTTGGCAACCACAGGAGATGGTAGCCGCAGGGAGACCTGCGTTTTTTCGTTGTTCAACATGATGGAGGCTCCGTATTTCACTGCATTACAGCGTAACCCAATAACCATCAAAGTCAATTGCTATCGGCCTTAACGACCCCGACAGAATCGCATAATCCTATTTTGATCAGTAATTTACGAGAATTTTATCGATCATCAATATATGGTAGGACCGGAGCTAAAGGGATAAGCCGTGACGTTTTGTCCGCTGGCGCTCAGCACATCGCATCTCGATTGGGATCTGACGTTCTTCCGTCAGATCCCAATCGAGATGCGGTTAGAAATAGTATGAAACGATCCTGCGTAACTTGAGAGAGTCTGCGCTTGGTCGTTCGTTTGCTGAGCGTATATTTTATACTGATGGAGGTTTGCCTCGTCGTGGTGCGAGGCCGGTGCAAGATGAATGATTTTACTTCTTCCGTGGTGTCCGCTGGCGATGTCGCCGGCGCTGATGCCCCGCGAAAGATCACGTTGAGGAACGTGTTCAAGGTTTTCGGCGAGCGGCCGGAAAAAGCCATGGAGATGGTCGGAGCCGGCAAGTCTAAGCCGGAAATCCACGCAGCGACCGGCTGCGCCATTGGTGTCAACGATGCCAGCTTCGACATTCGCAAAGGCGAGATCTTCGTCATCATGGGCCTTTCCGGTTCCGGAAAATCGACGCTATTGCGACTTCTCAATCGTCTGATCGAGCCGACTGCGGGGTCGATCGAGATCGACGGGCGAGACATCACCAAGATGTCGCGTCGCGAGCTCATCGATATCCGCCGCCGCGATATCAGCATGGTGTTCCAGTCTTTTGCGCTTTTGCCCAACCGGACCGTGCTGAACAATGCTGCGTTCGGGCTGGAGGTTGCCGGCATCGGCGAGCGGGAGCGGAAAGAAAAGGCCATGGTCGCCCTGAAGGCCGTCGGCCTTGAGGGTTATGCCGACAGTCGGCCGAACCAGCTTTCCGGCGGCATGAAGCAGCGCGTGGGGCTCGCCCGGGCGCTTGCCAGCGAACCCACAATCCTGCTGATGGATGAGGCCTTTTCGGCGCTCGATCCGCTGATCCGCACGGAGATGCAGGACGAACTCGTTCGCCTCCAGGCGGAGCATAGCCGGACCATCGTCTTCGTGAGCCACGATCTCGACGAGGCGATGCGGATCGGTGACCGGATCTGCATCATGCAGAACGGCAGCGTGATCCAGGTCGGTACGCCGGATGAGATCGTCACCCAACCCGCCAACGACTACGTCCGGTCCTTCTTCCGCAACGTGGATGTCACGCAGGTCTTCAAGGCCGGGGACATCGCCCGCAAGACGCAGGTGACGATCATCGATCGCCAAGGCGTATCAGCGGCTGCTGCGCTTGAGCGGATGCAGAACTTCGATCGGGAGTACGCGATCGTGGTCGGTCGCGACAAGAAGTACCAAGGCATCGTCAGCCAAACCTCGCTGGTGGAAAAGGTCAGGTCAAAGGCTGCCGATCCCTACCGAAGCGCATTTCTGACCGACATCGAGCCGATCGCGGCAACCGAGCCCCTGTCGGATCTTCTCGGCAGGGTGGCCGGCAGTCCCTGGCCGCTCCCGGTGATCGATGACGAGGGCCGCTATATCGGCTCCATCAGCAAATCAATGCTTCTCGAGACGCTTGATCGCGCCAGCTGAGCAGATCACGGATAGGATGCAATCATGAACTTCGACATTGGTGACGGCGTCGATGCGATCGTCAACTATATCCTCGACAACTTCTCTCCTGCCCTCGACGCGATTGCTGCAGCGATCGGACTGGTTACGGGGGGCATACAGGACACGCTGACGGCCCTTCCGATGATCGTTGGCCTTGCCATCTTCGTTGCACTCTCGCTGTGGCGGGTCGGCCTGGGTTTCGCCATCTTCACTGCCGTCGCACTCTGGCTCGTGGACCAGATGGGTCTTTGGCCGGCGATGATGGAGACATTGTCGCTCGTCATCGCCTCCACGATCATCGCCATGCTCTTTGGCCTGCCGCTCGGGATTGCCATGGCCGCCAAGGACTCGGTGGCATCCGCCGTGCGCCCGGTGCTGGACCTGATGCAGACGATGCCCGCCTTCGTCTACCTGATCCCCGCCGCCATGTTCTTCGGGCTTGGTGCCGTGCCTGGCACGATCGCCACGGTCATTTTCTCGATGCCGCCGGTCGTGCGCTTGACGAATCTCGGGATACGTCAGGTCGACGTGGAATTCGTTGAAGCAGGCCACGCCTTCGGTTGCACGGCGTCGCAGCTGCTCTTCAAGGTACAGCTGCCGAATGCGCTACCCTCCATCATGGCTGGCATCAACCAGACCATCATGCTGGCGCTCTCGATGGTGGTGATCGCCTCGATGATCGGCGCCGGCGGGATTGGCAATACCGTGCTGACCGGGATCCAGCGTCTGGACGTCGGCACGGGTTTCGAAGGCGGCCTGGCCGTCGTCATCCTCGCCGTGGTGCTCGACCGCATCACGCAGAGCTTCGGGAAGGAGCGGCCGGCCTTCTGGCGCACCCTCTTCCCCGTCGTGGCGCGACAAAAGACCAAGCAGGCGAACGCCTGAACGTCGCGCAGACCACACTTGGGCATTCCGCCCTATGCGGACCTTCAAAAAAGGAGCAGACATGATCAAGAAACTCGTATCGCTGAGCCTCGCGGCCGTCATCGCCGGCAGCGTTTCCACAATCGTCCTGGCACAGGATGCCAAGCCGGTGAAGATCGGTTGGGCCGCATGGTCTGACGCGGAGTTCGTCACCAAGCTTGCCGCGAAACTGATCAAGGACGAACTCGGCCAGGAAGTTGAACTGGTGCAGACGGATGTCGCGCCGCTTTACCAGGGCGTCAGCCGCGGCGATCTCGACGCCATGATGATGGCATGGCTTCCACAGACGCATGCCGACTACTACGCGAAGATCAAGGACGACGTGGAGACGCTGGGCACCGTCTACGAGAACGCCAAGCTCGGCTGGGTCGTGCCGAATTATATCCCGGAAGACGCCATCAGCTCGATCGAAGACCTTGCCAAGGATGAGGTCAAGGAGAAGCTCGGCAACACCGTCCAGGGCATCGACCCGGGCGCCGGGCTGACGCGCCTGTCGCAGCAGGCGCTGAAGGATTACGGCCTGGACGACTACAAGCTGCAGATCTCCAGCGAGGCGGGCATGTTGACCACCGTCGACCGTGCCGTTCGCTCCGAGGACTGGTTCGTGGCAACGTCTTGGAGCCCCCACTGGATGTTCGGCAAGTACGACATTCGCTACATCGAGGATCCGAAGACCTCGCTGGGCGAAGCTGAACATGTGGACGTTCTCGCTCGCAAGGGCTTCAAGGAGGACAATCCGGAAGTTGCCGGGTTCCTCTCGAGGATGCAGTTGCCGATCGACGACCTGCAGGCAGGCATGTTCAACGCGCAGGAGACGTCCTACGAAGAGGCCGTGGCGAAGTATATCGAAGACCATCCGGACCAGGTGAACGCCTGGCTCGGCGAAGAGTAATTTGCCAGTGCCGGCCGGCTTGTCCGGCCGGCACTTTCCATCTGGGGAGGGGAGGCCTCGATGGAACTCAATCTTGCGAATCAGGATGGCCTGGTCCGATGCGGCCTTTGCCGCGGACGGCGCACAAGACTTTTGCGGCTGGCGCCTTTCGCGTGTTCCTGTGGAAAACTCGTCTTTCGGCGCTCAAAGTAATGGGCTTTCGAAAACTACGACTATCGGAGAATGTACGCACCCTAACCGATTAGGTACTTCTTGACACTTGTCCATTCGTGTTGGGATTCGGTGAGCGTTTGGACAGGAGGTTGCGTCCTCAGGGGGACGCGAATTTTGGAGGAGGTACACGTGACGGACAAATCATCGTCCAATGCCTATTGGGCAGCAAATATTCGCATCATCACCATCTGCTTGGTGATCTGGGCGATTGTATCCTACGGCTTCGGCATCCTTTTGCGTCCCATGCTTTCGGGGATCCCGATCGGGGGGACCGATCTGGGCTTCTGGTTCGCGCAGCAGGGCTCGATCATCGTCTTCATCGCGCTGATTTTCTACTACGCAGCCTACATGAACCGGCTCGATCGCGAGTTCGGCGTGGACGAGCAGTAAGGGACGGGGGGAACAATGGACCAGTATACACTCAACCTGCTGATCGTGGGCGCATCCTTCGCGCTCTATATCGGCATCGCAATCTGGGCCCGGGCGGGCTCTACCGCTGAATTCTACGCCGCCAACCGCGGCGTTAACCCGGTCATGAACGGCATGGCCACCGCCGCTGACTGGATGTCGGCTGCATCCTTCATCTCGATGGCCGGCCTGATCGCCGGCGTCGGCTACGCCAACTCCACCTACCTCATGGGCTGGACCGGCGGCTACGTCCTGCTCGCGCTCCTGCTTGCTCCGTATCTTCGCAAATTCGGCAAGTACACGGTGCCACAGTTCATCGGGGACCGCTTCTACAGCCAGTCGGCCCGCCTGGTTGCGGTCATCTGCCTCATCATCATCTCGGTCACCTACGTTATCGGCCAGATGACCGGTGCCGGCGTCGCCTTCTCGCGCTTCCTCGAAGTCAATGTCTCGACCGGTCTGTGGATCGCGTCCGCCGTGGTCTTCGTGTATGCCGTTCTCGGCGGTATGAAGGGCATCACCTACACGCAGGTCGCCCAGTACGTCGTGCTGATTATTGCCTATACGATTCCGGCGATCTTTATCTCGATGCAGTTGACGGGCAATCCGCTTCCCTGGCTAGGCCTGTTCTCGACCCATACGGAATCGAGCCTGCCGCTGCTTCAGAAGCTCGACCAGGTCGTGACCGACCTCGGCTTCACCGCCTACACCGCTCAGGGTTCCCTACTCAACATGACCCTGTTCACGCTGTCGCTGATGATCGGTACGGCTGGCCTGCCGCACGTCATCATCCGCTTCTTCACCGTGCCGAAGGTGGCCGATGCCCGCTGGTCGGCTGGCTGGGCGCTGGTGTTCATCGCGCTTCTCTACCTCACGGCTCCGGCCGTCGGTGCCATGGCGCGCCTCAACATCATCGACACCATCTTCCCGAACGGCCCGCAGGAGCAGGCGGTGGAATACGAGCAGCGGCCTGACTGGATGCGCAACTGGGAAACCACCGGTCTGCTGAAGTTCGAGGACAAGAACGGTGACGGCCGCATCCAGTACTACAACGATAAGGCAGCAGGCTTCACCGAAACTGCCACTCAGCGTGGCTGGTCTGGCAATGAGCTCACCATCAACAACGATATCCTGGTTCTCGCCAACCCGGAAATCGCGCAGCTTCCGGGCTGGGTCATTGGTCTGATCGCAGCCGGCGGTCTTGCCGCCGCTCTGTCGACGGCCGCCGGTCTCCTGCTCGCCATCTCGTCGGCTATCAGCCACGACCTGGTGAAGGACTGGCTCGTCCCGAACATTTCGGAAAAGGGCGAACTGATGGTCGCGCGCATCTCGATGGCCGGCGCGATCCTCGTGGCTACCCTGCTGGGTCTCAACCCGCCGGGTTTCGCCGCACAGACCGTGGCACTCGCCTTCGGTCTTGCTGCAGCGAGCATCTTCCCGGTTCTGATGATGGGCATCTTCTCGAAGCGCATCAACTCAGCCGGTGCCACCCTCGGCATGCTGGTCGGTCTGATCGTGACTTGCCTCTACTTGTTCGCTTACCTGGGCTGGTTCTTCATCCCCGGCACGAACATGCTCGAGAACGTTCCGGCCAACTACCTGTTCGGCATTCCGCCGACGGCGTTCGGCCCGATCGGTGCGCTCTTGAACTTCGGCACCGCCTATGTCGTCTCGATGATGACGCAGGCACCGCCGCAGCACGTGCAGGATCTCGTCGAGTCGATCCGCGTACCTCGCGGTGCGGGTGCGGCGACCCACCACTAACAGCCAAGCTCTCGGAAGGCGGCGGTATCTCTGCCGCCTTTCTTTTTTCAGTCGAGGGTTGCCGATACGGCCAGATGAGGGCTTCATGGGTGTAGAAACCCACGACATAGCGGGATTTCTGCAAACAGTTCATCCCTATGACAGCCTACCCCGGGACGAACTCGACAGACTGACGCCGCGCTTCGAATGTCGCCATGTGTCTGGCGGAGATCAGATTTATTCCCGCGGTGAGCCGCTGCCCGGTCTCTTCCTCATCATGGAAGGTAGCGTCGAGGTTCGCGACGCGTCCGGCACGGTGATCTCGCAGCTTTTCCCTAGAAACTCGCTTGGTGAACGAGGTTTGCTGGCCGATGGCCGCGCCGCGACGACCGCCAATGCGCTGTCAGATGCGATCCTGCTTGTTCTGCCGACGGCCGAGTTCAAGAGGCTGATGCTGGAACAGGCTGTCTATGCCCGCTTCTTCACCCGCGGACGCACCAACGACCTTCGACGCGCTGACGTGACGATGCGGAAGGTCGGCGAACTGATGTCGGCGCCACCGCTCACGTGTTCGCCCGAAGACAGCGTACGCCACGCCGCTGAGATCATGCGGGACGGAAGGGTCTCGAGCCTGGGCGTCGTCGATGGCGACCGCCTTGTCGGTCTGGTGACGACCCGCGACCTGACCTCTCGCGTCCTTGCCCAGGGGCTTGATCCGATCCACACGAGGGTCGGCGCGATCATGACCGCGGAGCCACTAACCCTCTCGGAAAGCCACCTGGGGTCGGATGTTCTCAATCTGATGCTGGAGAAGAGGATCGGACACCTTCCGATCGTCAGCGGTGGACGCCTGACGGGGATGATCACCCAGACGGACCTGACGCGGTTCCAGGCGCTCTCCTCGGCGATCCTCATCCGGGAGATCGCCAGTGCGGAAGGCGTGGCCGAGCTTCGTGCGGTGACGGCGAAGATCCCGCAGCTGCTGGTTCAGTTGGTTGGGGGCAACAATGCACATCACGTGGTCACGCGGCTGATCACGGACATCACGGATGCGGTGACGCGCCGACTTGTAGCGTTTGCGGAGGCGGATCTCGGCCCACCCCCGGTCCCCTATCTGTGGCTTGCCTGTGGCAGCCAGGGCCGCCAGGAACAGACGGGTGTCAGCGACCAGGACAACTGCATCTTCATTGACGACAGTTTTCAGGAAAGCCAGCGCCCGTGGTTCGAAAAGCTTGCCCGCTTCGTCAGCCATAACCTGGATGCCTGCGGCTATTTCTTCTGCCCCGGCGACATGATGGCGACCAATCGCCGGTGGTGTCAGCCGGTCAGCGTGTGGAAGGGATATTTCGGGAGCTGGATCCGGGAGCCGGAGCCGACGGCCCAGATGCTCGCGAGCGTCATGTTCGACCTGCGGCCAATCGTTGGGGAAACACAGCTCTACCAGGACCTGCAGGCCGAGACCCTGGCGCAGGCGAGTCGGAACTCGCTATTCGTCGCTCACATGATCAGCAACTCCCTGAAGCATGCGCCGCCGCTCGGCTTGCTGCGAGGATTTGCGACCGTCCGGGTAGGTGAACATCGCAACCAGATCGACATGAAGCACAGTGGCGTCGTTCCAGTGATCGACCTTGCCCGTGTCTATGCGCTGACGGGACGGCTGACCCCGGTCAATACCCGCGCGCGCCTGCTCGCGGCCGAGGACGCGGGGATTATCTCCAGCGCCGGAGGGCGGGATCTGATTGCCGCCTATGATCTGATTGCCGACTTCCGATTGCGCAACCAGGCAAACCAGATCAAGGCTGGCGAAAGGCCAAACAATTATCTCGGACCCTATGAGTTCGGAGATTTCGAGAGGTCGCACTTGCGAGACGCCTTCGTGGTGGTGCGGACCATGCAGTCTGCGCTCGCCAATTCTGGAAGTGCTCCGGTGTAAAGGAAGAAGTCGGAAATGTTGTTCGAGTTGATTGCCGCCGTGGTGGCTGGTGTGGCACTGGCCGGTATCGCCATGAGCGTGAGATGGATCAGCCGGGGACGGCTGCCGAAATGGATCGTCCCCGCCGCGGCTGGCCTCGGGATGATTTCCTACGCCATCTGGAGCGAGTATAGCTGGTTCGACCGGATGCGGAATTCGTTCCCGCAGTCCGTGGTAGTGACGTGGTCGAACACCGAGCGCGCCATCTGGAGGCCGTGGTCCTATATCCGCCCGCTGACCACGCGGTTCATGGCGGTCGAAACCTCCACCGCCAAGCGGCATCCCCAACAGCCCGGCCAGGTCATGGTGTCGATGATCCTGGCCGCACGCTGGCAGCAGACGACCGTGATCAAGGCTGTTTTCGACTGCGATAACAACCGCCGCGCCGACCTCGTCGGCGATGACGTATCGATCGCCGATGACGGCTCGGTTACGGGTGCGCAGTGGATCGACCTGCCGGCGGACGATGCAAATCTTGAGGCGGCCTGTCGTCAGCCGTAATGGCTCATACGGATGAAGCGCCGAGCGGTAGGCGAGGCCGTTGCAGTCGTTCCGAGGGAGCGATTGCAGCATTTAGCGAGCAATCCTCTTAAGCCGTACCCGCCTTCCTTATTGCAATAGCAGCGGGAGGCTAAGGATGACACCGGGAAAGGCTATGACCGCCGCGACCACCAATATGTCCGCTAAAAGGAAGGGCACTATACCCCGGAAGATCTGGATGACGGTAACGTAGCTGGATGCGACGTTCCTGATGACGAAGACGTTCAGCCCCACGGGTGGCGTGATCATGCCGATCTCAAGCATCTTGACGACGAAGACGCCGAACCAGACAAGGCTGATCCCTTCCGCCTTCAGTAACGGCAGCAGAACCGGAAGCGTTACCAGCATGGCCCCGAAAGGTTCCATGAACATGCCTAGAACGAGGTAGATCAGCACGATGATGCACATCAGCTCGACGTAGCCGAGCTCCGATCCGGCGACCATCGAACCGATGAAGCCGGACAGCCCCGTAATCCCGAGGAAGCGGGTGAACATGGACGCGCCGATGCCGATGATGAAGAGCGAAGCGCAGGTCGTCAGCGTCTCGAGCAGTGATGTACGCAGAACGTGCGTGGTGAGCTTGCCCGTCACCAGCGATAGAAGGATCGCGCCGCCGGCGCCGACTGCGCCCGCCTCCGTCGCTGTGAAATAGCCGGAAAACAGTCCGCCGAACACGAGAACCACGAGGATTGCGAGCGGCCAGATCCTCAAGATTGCCGGCAGCCCGCCGGCTTCGCGGAAGGTGCCGGCGCTGTTGCGTGGTACCACGTCAGGTCGCAGCCACCAGAAACCCAGCACCACCAGGCAATAGAACAGAGCGGTCAACAGACCGACGCCAATGCCGCCGATGAAGACCTGGGTTATCGAGGTTTCGGCAAAGACGCCGTAGATGATCATCAGGATGGACGGGGGGATCAGCGCGCCGATCGTTCCGCCCGCTGCAATCGAACCCGCCGCGAAGCTTGGCCTGTAGCCGGCCCCGACCATTTCCGGAATGGCGATCCGCCCCATGGCGGCCGCACAGGCGATCGAAGAGCCGGAGACGGTCGCAAACCCGGTGCAGGCGAAGATGGAGGAGATGGCCAACCCTCCCGGTACCCGCCACAGGATCGCCTTGGCGGCGCCGAACAGGCTGGCGGTCAGCCCGGCGTGAAAGGCGACGAAGCCCATGAGCAGGAACATCGGGACGGCGCTCATCGTCCAACTGGCGACAAAGCTGTAAGGTGTCGAGGTGACGATGCCGAGGGCCGGCCTGATGCCGAGGAGGCTGGCAATGCCGCCAAAGGAAACAGCGATCATGGCGAGCGCCACGGGTACGCGCAACAGCAGGAGCAGCAGCAGGATGCCGACGCCGTAGAAACCAACCTCGACATTCATTCGGGAGTACCCCAGTCGGCATCTGTCTTGCCGTGAACGATCTTCAACAGCTGTACGATCATGATCAGCGCGGCGAGCGCGAAGCCGATCGGTGGCAGGAAATAACCTGGCCAGGTGACGATCTTCGTCTGCAGTGCGATGACGAAGGTGCCGGTCTGGTAGTTCTTCACCGCAGTCAGCCAGCTGGCATAGGCAATGACCGCGTAGACGGTGATGGAGAAGAGGACGACGGCGAGGTCCGACACACGCCGCATGCGTGGCGTCAACAGGAAGTCGAGAAGCTCGACGGAGATCATCCCCTCCTTCCGCTCCACCCAGGCCAGCGGAAGAAAGGCGACGAGCACCATGTAGTAATAGGATACGACCTCTACAGTTGCGGGCAGCGACGCGCCGGTCATTGCGCGGGAGGCGACGTCGGCGCAGACATGCACCATCATCGCGAGCACGCCCGCTGCGCCAACGAAGGCGAGTATGCGCGCGAGCCTGTCAGTGAACCTGGTGACGAGCAGCATCGCCGATCCCATTGAGAGTGGTCAGACGGGGGTGGATCGCGGAGACGAGCCCCGCGACGGCGCGTTACATGCCGTAGGTCTCGAAGTCGACCTTGCTCCAGACTTCCTCGTCCAGGCGCTTGGCGATCTCCTGCGGATCACTGTTGGTCTCCTTGACGATGCCTGTCCACTTCTCGACGAGGTCCGAGAAGCGAGCGACCCGCTCTGCGGCATCGGCGAAGCCGAAGCGTTCCTGAGACACTTTTGCGGCCGTCTCCTTGTCCGCTTCGGCAAAGGCCTCTACTGCCTCGACGAATGCCGGATCGGGCTCGACGAACTCAATGTCGGCCTTCTCGGCGGCGGCCTTTGCTTCCGCGGCCATCTCGTATCCCCACCTCTGGGTGAAGATGACGTTGGCCTCATTGGCGGCAGTCGCCAGTTGCTTGCGCTCCTCGGCGCTCAGGCTTTCCCAGGTCGTGTTGGCGACGGTGAAGTCGGAGGTGGCGTGGTAGGTGCCCAGCGGCACGAAAGTGATGTTCTTCACCAGTTCGACGAGCCGGAAGGACAGAAGGTCCCCGATCGACGCCATGGATCCGTCAATGACACCCTGCGACATGGATTCGAAGGTATCGCCGACGCCGATATTGGCGGGGACAGCACCGAAGTTCTCAGCCCACCGCGAGAACGGCGCTCCGCCGCTGCGCAATCTCAGGCCCTTGACGTCTTCTGCCGTCCGCACCGGCTTGTTGGTGAGCAGGGCATAGACATCCGACGATCCCGAACCGAGATAGGTGACGCCGAACTTCTTCAGCTCTTCCTGGCATGTGTCGCAGGTGACCATGTATTCGGTCATCGCCGCTGCCATGGCATGCGGTTCGCGACCGGAGAGAGCCAGCTCGCCGGCAAGCGACATGTTCGGAAGATCGGCGGGGAAGTACAACGGCAACAGGTTGCCGATCTCGACGAGCTGGCTCTGGAGTCCATCCTTCATCTGGCCGAGGCCGACAACTTCGGGCCCCAGAACCTGAGCCGTAAGATTGCCGCCGGAAACCTCCGGAAGGAGTTCCGCCAGTTTCGAATAAAGGTGGCTGTGCGATGGATGCGCCGGCGGTGCGCCGGGTGCAATGCGAAGTTCACGGGCATCGGCGGTGGTTGCGGCAAGTGCCGCTATCCCCGCCAGCATTCCAAGCATGCGTCTCATGTTCGTTCCCTCCCAGTTGGAACATGTTGCAGATGGCAGTTCTAAAGCTTCAGCAGTTTGCGAGCATTCTCCTTGAGGATCAGCGGGCGAACTTCGTCTCGGATCTCGATCCCTTCGAAATCGGCGAGCCATCGGTCCGGTGTAATTGCCGGCCAGTCCGAGCCGAACAGCATCTTGTGCTTCAGCATGGTGTTGGCGTAGCGGACCAGGATCGGCGGAAAATACTTGGGGGACCAGCCTGACATGTCGATGTAGACGTTCGGCTTATGGGTCGCGACCGACAGCGCCTCCTCCTGCCAAGGAAAGGATGGATGCGCCAGGATGATCGGCATGTCGGGGAAATCCGCCGCGACGTCATCGAGATAGATCGGGTTCGAGTATTTCAGGCGCATGTTCATGCCGCCGCGCATTCCGGCGCCGACGCCGGTCTGGCCGGTATGGAAGAGGGTAATCGCCCCTTCCTCGGCGATCGCCTCGTAAAGCGGGTAGGCACTGCGATCATTCGGATAGAAGGCTTGCATCGTGGGGTGAAACTTGAAACCCCGGACCCCGAATTCCCGCACGAGCCGCCGCGCCTCGCGGGCGCCAAGCCTTCCCTTGGCTGGGTCGATCGACGCGAACGGGATCATGATGTCAGCGTTCCGCGCGGCAATCTCGGCCACTTCCTCGTTCTCATAGCGTCGGAAGCCGGTCTCGCGTTCGGAATCGACCGGAAAAATGACGCAGCCGATCCTGCGCTCGCGGTAGTACGCAGCCGTCTCCTCGACCGTCGGCAGCATGCCCTTGGCGCCGGCAGGGTTCTTGAAGTATCGGGCCATCCCGGCCTGGAACTCGTCGTAACCGTCATCCCGCGGCCCACAGCAGGGCTCCTCGGCATGGGTGTGGATGTCGATCGCGATCAGGTCATCGACGTTCATCGTGCCTCTCCCTCCCGCAGTCCAACATACTTCTGCAGAAGCGATATCAATTGCGTGCGCTCACCGTCATTCAAAGGTTCGCCCGTGGCTTCCTCGTAGGAGAAGAACTCGGTGCTCGACGTCTCCACTGCCTGCCGGCCCTTGGCGGTGAGCGTGAGCTCCACGGCCCGGCGGTCGGCCTCGGGGGTCCGGCGCGACACCAGTCCGAGATCCTCCAGGACGCGGATCAACTTCGTCATATGGGCGCGCTTGATCATCAGGCGCTGGCCGAGAAGGCTCTGCCGGATGCCGGGATTGCGCGCGATTACCCACAGGACCGAGAACTCCCCGGGCTTCAATCCGCGCGGGCCACGATCGGAGAAGAAATCCTCGAAGGCTCGCAACTGCGCAAGGCGCAGGAGGAAGCCGAGCGAGCCGGAAAGCTCATCAAGCTTCACCCTTTCGATGCGTCGCGAGGAGACATCCATGTCAGCCGCCTCCCGCCGTTCCGGGCGCCTTCACCCGCGCAGCCCGTTTATCGAGAAAGGCCCGAAGCCGTTCCTCCGCTTCCGGGCTTGTGGCGGTAAAGGAGGCGATGAAGGATTCGACGAACAGCCCGTCCTCCTTTGCCATGTCCTGAATGCGCGGAAGGGCGTTGATGACGGCATAGTTGGAGATCGTGGCATTGCCGGCCGCCGCCAGGGCAAGTTCGTGCGCTTTCCGGCGCGCTTCTCCGGTATCGACGACATACTGGACCAGGTTCCACCGTTCGGCTTCGTCGGCAGTGGCAACGCGACCCGTCAGCATCATGTCCGTCATGCGGGCGGCGCCGGCGAGGCGCGCCACGCGGACGGAACCGCCGCCGCCAACGAAGATGCCCCGCTGTCCTTCCGGAAGCGCAAAGAACGCAGACCGCTCGGTAACACGGATATGGGTCGAGGCAGCCAGTTCGAGGCCGCCGCCGACCACGGCGCCATGCAAGGCCGAAATCCAGGGAATGGTGCCGTGCTCGATTGTGCCGAAGACGGCGTGCCAACGGCGAGAGCCGCGTATGCCTTCGATGGGCGTTTTCTTCACATGTTCGGCGAGGTCGAGGCCGGCGCAGAAGTGATCGCCATGACCATAGAGCACTGCCGCCTTCGCCTCACTTTCGGCGCGTGCGACCGCATCTGCGATCATCTCCACGAAGCTGTCGCTGATCGCATTGCGCTTTTCGGGCCGGTTGAGCCCGATGTGCGCAATCTCGCCCTGAAGTTCGTAGCTGACGAAATTGCGTGCCGGCTGGTCGGCCATTCTGTCGCTTCTCCCTCGTCACGGGCTCACCCGTTCTTCGTATAATTGTTTACGAGGAGATTGTTTCCTTGTAAACAAAAAATCGGCAGCAATCTCTGGGAGGAGGTGTCATGGCCAACAAAGCCGTGCGCGAGGCGCAGCTGTGGTCCCCCGTTCTTCGTTGGGAGAACCGTCCGAATGGCGAGATCCTGATCTGGCGGGAGGATCAGCTCGGACCCTATCCGGCGAAGATCAACGAGCGGCTGGTTCACTGGGCCAGGACGGCGCCCGATCGCGTCTGGATGGCGGATCGCGAGGGAACGGGCGAGTGGCAGACCGTGAGCTATCGAGACGCGCTCAAGTGCGTCCGCAGCATCGGCCAGTTCCTCCTGGATCTCGACCTTTCCGTTGATCGGCCGCTGCTGATCCTCTCAGAGAACTCGATAGCGCATGCGCTGATGGCGCTCGGTGCCCAGCATGTCGGCGTGCCGTCGGCGGCGATCGCGCCGGCCTATGCAACCAGTGCAACAGGTCTGGCCAAGCTGGAGGATATCGTCCGGCAGGTCACGCCAGGGCTCGTGTTCGCCGAAAGCATCGATGCCTTCCGCGATGCCGTCGATACGGTTTTCGGTTTCGAGTTTCCCGTCGCAGGTGTCAGAGATCTTCCGGCCAAACGGGCGAACACCTACTCGTTCGACGACATACTCCGCACCCAGCCTGGGCCCGAGGTCGACCGTGCATTCGATGCCGTCGGGCCGGATACGGTGGCGAAGTTCCTCTTCACCTCGGGGACGACCGGTTCACCCAAGGCGGTGATCCAGACCCAGAGAATGCTGTGCTCGAACCAGGAAATGATCGCGGACTGCTATCAGTATTTCCGCGAGGAGCCGCCGGTCCTGGTCGACTGGGCGCCCTGGAACCACACCGCGGCAGGCAACAAGTGCTTCAATATCGCGATCTACAATGGGGGGACCTACTACATCGATCGCGGCAAGCCCGCTCCTGCATTGATCGGCCAGACGATCGCCAACCTTCGTGACGTGTCGCCGACATGGTATTTCAACGTTCCCGCCGGGTTCGAGATGCTGGTTGAAGCCATGCGTAACGATGAACCGCTGCGGAAAAGCTTTTTCAAGGATCTCAAGATGCTGATGTATGCCGGTGCGGGTATGGCGCAGCATACCTGGGACGCACTGCTCGAGCTGTCTGAAAGCGCGATCCAGCAGCACGTGCCCTTGTGCACAGGAATTGGCTCGACGGAGACCGCACCCTTTGCGCTCTTCTGCACGGAGCCGCAGGATCGGCCAGGCAATATCGGGATCCCGGCACAGGGCGTCACGATGAAGCTCGTTCCCTTCGATGACAAATACGAACTTCGACTGAAGGGACCGAACGTCACGCCCGGCTACTGGCGCAATGAGAAGCTGACTGCGGAGGCGTTTGACGACGAAGGCTTCTATCGCATCGGTGACGCGGTCCGCTTCGCCTGCCCGGGCGATCCGCGCAAGGGTTTCTACTTTGACGGCCGAACGGCCGAGAACTTCAAGCTGCAGACCGGTATCTGGGTGGCGGTCGGCGTGTTGAGAGCCCAACTGGTCAACCAGTTTGGCGGCCTGGTGCGCGATGCTGTGATCGCAGGCGAAAACCGCATGGAGCTGGGGGCGCTTCTCGTTCCGTTCATGCCGGCGCTGCGGGCCTTGGTCGAGGATGAGGCGCGGATGAGCGACGAGGAGATACTGGACCATCCCGCGGTGCGGACGGCGATCGCCGGCAAGCTTGCCGAACATCAACGCGCTGCCAGCGGTTCGGCAACCCGTGTGATGCGCGTCATGCTGATGCGTGAGCCGCTGCGCTTCGAGAAGGGCGAGGTGACAGACAAGGGGTCGATCAACCAGCGGGCCGTTCTTGCGCATCGTGGAGAGCTCGTCCAGGCTCTTTACGGCGATGATCGAGACGTCATCCGGGCAGAAAAGGAGCTTGCCGCATGAAGATTGAAGGATCGAGCGCGATCGTCACCGGTGGCGGATCCGGACTGGGCGAGGCGACCGCCCGACTACTAGCCGCTCACGGAGCGATCGTTCATGTCTTCGACAGGAATGAAAAAGCCGCACAGCAGGTTGCAGAGGATATCGGCGGCGTGCCGCTGGTTGGCGATGTCGCGAACGAGGAGGATGGAAAGCGGGCTGTGGACAAGGCTGCTAAGGCCGGAGATGGCCTGCGCATCCTCGTCAACTGTGCCGGCATTGCCGCTGCGGGACGGATACTGGGACGCGAGGGAACGCTGCCGCTTGCGGACTTCGATCGGGTCATCCGTATCAATCTCGTCGGCACGTTCAACATGATGCGGCTGGCGGCCGAGCGGATGGCGGCTGCCGACGAACGAGAGGACGGTGCGCGGGGCGTGATCGTCAATACGGCCTCGGTTGCCGCGTTCGAGGGGCAGGTCGGCCAGGTGGCCTATTCCGCGTCCAAGGGAGGCATAGTCTCGATGGCGCTGCCCGCCGCCCGCGAACTCGGGCGCTTCGGGATACGGGTCAATACAGTCGCTCCTGGGATATTCCTGACGCCCTTGCTACTGGCGCTGCCGAAGGAAACGCAAGACAGCCTTGGGACAGCCATCCCCTATCCCTCCCGGCTCGGAAATCCTGCCGAATTCGCCGAGACCGTCCGGTTCCTGATCGAGAATCAATACGTCAACGGCGAAGTAATCCGTCTCGACGGTGCCCTTCGGATGCAACCGAAGTAGGCGCGGATGTCGTTTCGGGACCAGGTCGACAGGACGCTTGCCGCGCTCGCGGTGACGCCTGGCTGGCGGCAGCTGCAGCAGTACCGGCCAGACTGCGACGACGAGACCATCGCCGAAATCCTCCGTCAGGCGGGAGGCTTTGCAGAGCGGGTGCTTGCGCCCCTCAACGGTCCCGGAGATCGGCACGGAGCACAACTGTTCCAAGGACGGGTCCATACGCCCGCAGGATTCCGTGAGGCCTTCCGCAGCTATGCCGAGGCTGGCTGGCTCGCCGTCGATCTTGCCGAGGACGTTGGCGGGCAGGGACTGCCGCTGACGGTTCAGGCCGCATGCGGGCCTCTGTTCGAACGCGCCTGTGTCGCGCTCATGATGGTGGTCGGGTCGACCCGTGCCGCAGCCCACCTGATCTGGGAGGCCGGGGACGAACAACTCATCCGGGAGTGGGTGCCGAAGCTCGCCACGGGAGAGCATACCGCGACAATCTGCATCTCGGAGGCCGACGCCGGCTCAGATGTGGGACGGCTCCGGACCAAGGCGGAGAGGGTAGGGGAAGACTGGCGGATCTCCGGCCGAAAAACCTGGATCTCTTTTGGCGACCACGACCTTACCGAGCGTATCGGTCACTGCCTGCTGGCGCGGACGGGGAGCGAGCCAGGCACAAGGGGGCTAAGTCTCTTCCTGGTTCCGAATATGGCCGAAGGGCAGCCGAACGGCATCACTGTAGAGCGGCTAGAGGACAAGATGGGGCTCCATGCCTCGCCGACCTGCGCGCTGAACTTCGACCAGTCACGAGGGACGTTGATCGGCAGCGAGGGGCGAGGGCTCGCGCAGCTCTTCCGCATGATCGAGCTGATGCGCCTGCAGACGGCCTGCCAGGGGCTAGGGCTCGCATCGGCCTCCGTTGATATTGCCGAGCGATATGCGAAGGAAAGGCGTCAGGGAGGTCACTCGAGCAGTCCTCCGGTCCCGATCGCGGAGCATCCGGATGTTCGGCGCCAGCTGGAGGAGATGCGTAGACGAACGGAGGTTCTGCGGCTGGCAGTCCTGGAACTTGCAACCGCCATGGATCTTGCGGCCTACGAACCCAATGACGAGAGGCGCCGACAGCTTGAGAATTTCTGCGCCTGGATGCTGCCGCTGATCAAGAATTTCGGCGCGGATGCCGGCTTTAGCGTCGCCAATGCTGCGATCCAGGTGCTCGGCGGCGCAGGCTATACGCGCGACTGGCCGCTCGAGCAGTATCTCCGTGATGCGCGTGTCATGACCATCTACGAAGGCACGACGGGCATGCAGGCGCTGGACTTCCTCACCCGCCGGCTCTGGCGGGACCAGGGGAACGGTCTGCGACAGCTCAAGGCAAGAGTGCGGGCCGATCTGTCGTCAGCCGTTGATCTTCATCCGAAGGAGGTCAAGGTCGCCCAGGAGAGACTGGAGGCCTTCGACGAGTTCAGCCGAAGGATGATGTCGTTGCAGGCCGAGCCCGAGAGGGCGCTCTATCTTGCTCATGACTACTTCCTTGCCGGGTGGGAAACCGTTTTGGCATGGATGGACCTAAGGCTCCGCCGCATCGAGGACCATCTTCAACGGTAATGGTGGACGGGCTCAAAACCAATGGAGTTCTGTTGAGGGGGGCAGCCGCCATTGCAAGCGGCGCGATATCTTCCTATCAGCATCATCGGAAGCTATGGGAGAGCACATGGGCGCCGCATTGGGGGATAGCAGGCCGAGGATAGCCGCAGGCTTCGAACGCCTGTTCTCTCCCCCTGTCGTGTCTTACCCGAAAAGACGGGCACCGCTGGAACGACCCGTCCTCATCCTTGGCATTTTTCTGTTGCTTTCAGTTTCGCTGATGCTTTCGGCAGATCTCACTCTAGGCCGCTGGATGAAAGACTTTCCCGCGGAACTTCGCCCATTCGCCCAGTGGATCACGGACCTGGGTGAAGGCGTCGAGATTCTGGTGACGAGCGGTATCGTGCTTATCCTCAGCGTTCTCGTCCCCTCCAGCCGATTGCGTCGACGGGTGGTGGTCGGCGCGAATTCCATCACTGCGGCAGCAGCCTTCATCTTTCTGTCAGTCGCCGGAGGCGGGCTGACGGCTGCGCTGGTCAAGAACGTGATCGGACGTGCACGGCCCAAGCTTCTTGAAACCTACGGGCATCTTCACTTCGAGCCCTTCACCTTCGACTCCGACTTCGCCGCATTTCCATCGGGACACTCGGCGACGGCCGGTGCGATGGCGATGTCGCTGGCGCTGGTCTTTCCCCGACTGCGCTCGCTTTTCATCCCCGTCGGCGTGTTGATCACGTTTTCACGGCAGCTGGTCGGCGCGCATTGGCCCAGCGATACGCTGATGGGCTGGGCTGTCGGAGTGGCTTTCGCGCTCTGTATGGCGCATGTCTTCGCCCGCCGCCGCATGATGTTCTTCTACGACAGGGATGGTTGCCTGCGGCGCAAAGGGGGTCGTCGGGTGATGCAGGCGCTCTGGAAGGCCGTGGCCGGAGGCGCCGGAGTGGCGAAGCCAGGTTAAACCGAGCACATCGTTTTTGGATCGCGATCCGTGTTCACGGCGCCGGGAAAACTCTGCCGTCGAACAGCTTGCGCGCCGTGCGGAGCGTCCCTACTCCGGTGATCTTCCCGTCCGGATCGCGATGAACGAGAACCTCGGCCGCGCCGCTCGGATGCTCCACGAGAAATCGTTCGTCATCAGGCAGTTCGGCAATGCCGGCTGCGACGGAGCCGGGGAGGGTGCAGGCAGTTGCGACACTGACGGCTGCGAAGACGCCGATCGAGGCGTGGCAGCGGTGAGGGATGAAGCTGCGGGTGCTGATCGTCCCACCCTGTTGCGGAGCCGAAACCAGTGTCATCTTCGGGACCGATTTCTCGGCAACGTCGCCCAGGTTCATCAGCGGCCCCACCGCAAGCCGTATCGTCTCCAATCTCCGCTTCAGGTCGGCATTGCCATCCAGATCCTCCTTGCTTTCGGTGCCGGTGAGGCCGAAGTCCGAAGCGCGGAGGATGACGATTGGCATGCCGTTGTCGATCACAGTGCATTCGACGCCTTCAATGGTGTCTCTGACGTTTCCCGATGGAAGGAGCGCTCCGCACATGGAGCCTTCCGTGTTCTGAAACAGGAGGGGGATTGCTGCATGATGACCAGGAACGCCGTCGATGCGCGCGCCGCCCCTGTAGCTCACCCTGCGACCCGGAGTACAGACCTTTGCAAGCGATACCTCCCCGGTGTTAAGCATGTGCACGCGGACCGGTGTCACGCCATCTTCGGCAGAGACGAGGCCTCGCTCGATTGCTGCCGGGGCCGTGGCTGCCAGGATATTGCCGCAACCCTGGGCATCCGTGACCACCGCCTGATCCACGAAGACCTGCAGGAAGAGGTAGTCGATGTCCGCGTCGGGCCGCGAAGAGGGGGAGAGTATGGCCACCTTCGAGGTGAGCGGATCGGCTCCCCCTATGCCATCGATCTGCCGTGCGTCAGGAGATCCCATGATCTTCAGGAGCAGGCTGTCTCGCGTTTTCGAGTCGGAGGGTAGATCCGAGGCAAGGAAAACAGCTCCCTTCGACGTTCCCCCCCGCATCCAGAGACATGGGATGCCGTCCGCGCAAGGATCAGACATATTTCAGTCCTTTCTCCGCAAGCCTTTCGCGCATGGAGTAGATGTCGAGACCGAGCTCGCCGGACGCCAGGCGCTTGCGCTTGGCCTCTTCGGCAGCCAAGCGTTTCTCGGCGGCAATCGCGACAGTTTCGGCCTCGGCCCGCTTGACGACCACCACGCCGTCGTCGTCCGCAACGATGATGTCGCCGGCTTCGATGGCAGCGCCGGCGCAGACGATGGGAACGTTCACGGAGCCAAGGGTCTCCTTTACCGTACCCTCGGCAGAGATCGCCTTGGACCAGACAGGGAAGCCCATCGCGGTCAGGTCGCGAATGTCGCGCACGCCGGCGTCGATCACCAGACCGCGGCAGCCACGGGCCTTGGCTGAGGTCGCCAGAAGATCGCCGAAATAGCCGTTGTCGCAAGGCGAGGTGGGTGCGAGCACCAGGATGTCGCCTTCGCGGAGCTGCTCGATTGCAACGTGGACCATCCAGTTGTCGCCGGGAGGGGCAGAGATCGTCACCGCTGAACCGGCGACCTGTGCACCGGCATAGATGGGGCGCATGTAGGAGGCGAGGCAGCCGCGTCGGCCCTGCGCCTCATGAACCGTCGCCACGCCAGCTGTGGCAAGCCGGTCAATCACGGAGGGATCGGCGCGCTCGATATTTTGAACCACGACGGCCATCTCAGTGCTCCTTCCTTACCGGCGGCGTGCCGTGCGTATGGAATGTCTCGATCGTCTTGAGACCCCAGGCCTGACCCTTCTTGCGGTCCGCCTCCGTCCATACAACGGGCTTCCAGTCGGGGGCGAGGATCAGTCGAGCGCCAGCATTTGCCAGCTCAATCCGGTTTCCTGCGGGTTCCCAGACATAGAGGAAGAACGTGCCCTGGATGGCGTGCTTGTGCGGACCTGTCTCGATATGGACCCCATTCTGCAGGAAGATGTCGGCAGCCCGGAGAATGTCCTCACGCTGGTCTGTCGCATAGGTGACGTGGTGCAGGCGTCCGCTGCCCCCGCCGTGTTCCTCAGTACAGGCGAGGTCATAGGTCTTGTTGTTCACGGTGAACCAGCAGCCGCCGATACGCCCATTGTCGAGCTGGATCATCTCCGTGACGCGGGAGCCGAGGCAGGTCTCCATGAAGCGCCTGAATTCGGTCACGTCGCTGGACAGCAAGTTCAGGTGGTCGAGCCGGCGCGGCGCGGCGCCGGTGAAGGCCGACGCAGTGTTCTTCAGTGCAGCCCGCTCCGCCTCGATCTGCGGCTGGTACCAGTTGGTATCCCAGTAGATTTCGAAGATGTGGCCGAAGGGATCCTCAAACCGGAACGCCCTGCCGTGACCGAGATCGCCGTCGGTCCAGCCATGGACTGTGTAGCCCGAGGCTTTAATCGCCTCTACTCGCCGCTCAAGCGCTTCGGGTGAGGTCGCCCGGTAGGCAACGTGGCCTATGCCGGTTTGATGATGGCGCGTCAGCTTCAGCGAGTGGAACTCGTAGTCATCCCATGCCCGAAGATAGGCAGACGTCTCGTCCTCACCCGAAAGCTTAAGGCCGTAGACACGGGTGAAGAAGTCGAGGCTTTCTTCGTATCTGTCGGTGTACATTTCCACATGTGCGAGATGCGCGATGTCGTGGCAGGGCTCCATGCTCGCGCTCCTTACAGCTCATCCACTGTTCGCGGAAAGATCGACTGGAAGCCCTCCGCATACTTGCAGTCGCGGCCACCGGACTGTCCACCGGAGTTTCGTTTGAAGTGATTGGCGCGATTGATGGCAACGCGCGTGTAGTATTCCCACAGGTGCTCCTGACCCTCCATGCACTCGATCGCCGCCCGCTTCTTGTCCCAGACCGGGGTGATGTCGAGGAAGGTGTCCGGCTTCCAGCCCATCTGCTCGGTCTGATGCGGTTCGAACAGATAAAGTTGCGGTGCGCCAAGAACCTTCTGGCCGGGATTGTGGCCCCAAGCCTGGGCAATCATTCGGCACTCGAGCGCGACCTGCGTCGCATACATATGATCTGTGTTATAGGGATCGTACTGCGAGTGGCTGAGCATGAAGCGCGGCTGGACCTGTCGAATGACATCAACCAGCGCGTTCTTGTTCTCGCGCGTCAGTTCCAGGGGATAGTCGCCGAGATCCATGCAGACGAGGTCGTGTACGCCAAGAGCCTCGGCAGCACGCTCGGACTCTGCGCGCCGGGCATCCTTGACGCGATCGAGCGTCATGCCCTCCTGCTTCCAGAGCTTGGCGC
Organism: Pseudorhizobium banfieldiae; assembly: GCF_000967425.1. Classification (NCBI taxonomy): domain Bacteria; kingdom Pseudomonadati; phylum Pseudomonadota; class Alphaproteobacteria; order Hyphomicrobiales; family Rhizobiaceae; genus Pseudorhizobium; species Pseudorhizobium banfieldiae. Next base: position 3,094,025 of record NZ_FO082820.1, on the reverse strand, counting down.
TTTCACCGCGCTCTCCGAACGAGAGGCAGACGACGGTAACGTTGTAGCCAAGTTGCGCATGAAGCGCGATCGCGCCACCGCACCGCCAGACAAAGTCGGCGGCATGGGCACTGATGACGAGGGCAGTCTTATTCTCGCTGGGCATGAAGGCCTCCCCGGTTTTCCATTAGCTTAGGGTTGTTTCGTGTGCTCATCCAGATCAAATGGAAAGACGTCGGAAGTTCATAACTTCAAGCTATAGGGTCTGGATTTGCTCGCTGCGCCTTGCCACACTCACCCGCCAATGGAGGAGACGGCTAATGACCGATACCGCAGGAAATTTCCCAAGAATCACCTTTGTGGGATTCGGCGAAGCAGCGCATGCGATCGCCTCCGGCTGGCAAGCCGCGCCTGCACGAGGTGTTCGCGCTTATGATCTGAAGCTGCAGGATACGGAAGCCGCCGAGCAGGTGAAGACGCGGTGTGAAGCGGCGGGCGTAGAACCAGTCGCGCATCTTGAAGCGGCTCTCGATGGGACAGGTCTGATCTTCAGCCTCGTGACGGCGGACCAGGCACTGGAAGCTGCCCGTGCAGCCGTGCCCTATCTGACGCCAGGCGCCTACTGGCTGGACTGCAACTCCTGCGCGCCGCAAACGAAGCAGAAGGCGGCTGCGCTTATCGAGGAAGCCGGTGGCCGCTATGTGGATGTTGCCGTCATGGCGCCCGTCTATCCGAAAAGGCACCAGGTGCCGCTTCTGCTGGCAGGGCCGCATGCAGGTGCGGTGGTTGGCCTGCTCGATCAACTGGACATGCGCCCGCGCCTCACGGGGGAAAAGGTGGGCGATGCGTCGAGCGTGAAGATGCTGCGCTCGGTGATCATCAAGGGCCTGGAGGCGCTGACGACCGAATGTCTGCTTGCGGCGCGAAGGGCTGGGGTCGAGGATGCGGTGCTTGCCTCGCTGCAAGCCTCCGATCCGGGCATAGACTGGCGCGCCCGGGGATCCTACAACCTCGAACGGATGATCGTTCATGGCGCCCGGCGGGCCGCCGAGGTCGAGGAAGTCTGCGTGACGCTGCGGGAATTCGGGTTGCCCGACTGGATGAGCAGCGGCACGGTCAGGTGGCAGCGGATCATCTCCGACCTCCGCCTCGATCCGGGCGACGACGATCTGGCACAGCGCTGCGACGCAGTCCTCCGCACCCTATGATTCCCCGCAATCTCAGACATCTGAGGTTCTTCGCCGCCGTTGCGGAATTGAAGTCGCTGACGGCGACGTCGGAGAAATGGCATCTTTCCCAGCCGGCGGTCACCCAGGCGATCAACAAGCTGGAGCGGGAGGCGGGCGGGCCGCTCTTCGATCGCACCCGGCACGGGTTCTTTCTTACACCGCGTGGAGAAATCCTGCTGAAGCGAGTCGAGAGCGCATTCGCTCTCCTCGACCCGATCCTTGGGGAAATCTCGCCGCGGCTGCGGATCTCCCTGACCTATGCTCAACTGCAGGCTCTGATCGCTGTCAGCGAAAGCGAGAACTTCACCCTTGCGGCGCGGCGCCTCGGTCTGGCCCAGCCCACCGTCCATCGCGCGGTGACGCAGATCGAACAGGAGGCCGCGCGAACCCTGTTCGAGCGGACATCCTTCGGGATCCTGCCGACGCGCCTGTGCCAGGCGCTGGCGCAGGCAGCGCGCCTTGCCATCTACGAGTTCGACCAGGCCGATGCGGAACTCGCGCAGTTCGATGGAAGCGAGGCTGGTGCGGTCGTGATCGGCGCAATGCCGCTAGCCAGGTCGATACTGCTGCCGCGCGCCCTTGCGCGGTTCCGCCAACAGTATCCCACATTCGCGGTCCGCATTATCGATGGAACCTATGATGCCCTTCTGGGAGACCTGCGGCGCGGCTCGATCGACTTTCTCGTGGGCGCCCTGCGCGAGCCTGCTCCCATAGAGGATGTCATTCAGGAAAGGCTGTTCGACGACCGACTTGCGCTTCTCGCCCGGCCGGACCATCCGCTCGCAAAACAGACCTCGGTGAGCGTAGATGATCTTCTTGCCTATCCCTGGGTGGTGCCTCGGCTCGGGACGCCTACACGAACGCAGTTCGAGACGCTGTTCACATCAGAGGGCAAGGCGACACCGCAGCGGCTGATTGAATCCGGATCGCTTCTCTTGATGCGGGGCGTTCTCAGTGAAAGCGATCATCTCGGCTGTATCTCCCGCCACCAGTCGAAGCCGGAATGCGATCACGGGCTGCTTGCGCAAATCCCTTTCTCCACCGATCACCTCATTCGTCCGATTGGGCTCACCTATCGCGGGAACTGGCAGCCGACCCGGGTACAGCAGCAGATGATGGAGATCGTCTCGGAGCTTTCGCCGGACGGCTGAAGTTCGTCAGGCTGCCGTCTTGCCGAGGTGAGCGAACTCAGAGACGACGCGCTCATAAACCGTGCGCTTGAACGGGATGATCAGGCCAGGAAGCTCGTCCATGGGCTTCCATTCCCAAGCATCGAATTCGGGGGCGTGGTCGCCCGGCGGCGGGTTGATCCGAATTTCGCGTTCGTCGCCTTCAAAGCGGAAGGCGAACCAGCGCTGTGTCTGGCCGCGGTACTTCCCTTTAAGTCCGATGCCGATCAGGTGGGGCGGGAGGTCGTAGTTGATCCAGTTGCGGCTCTGCCCGAGCAGAGAGACAGTCTCGATGCCGGTCTCCTCGTAGAGTTCCCGGTAGGCAGCCTCCAGCGGATCCTCATCCTTGTCGATGCCGCCCTGAGGCATCTGCCAGAGCTGCGGCGAGCCGTCATACTCGGAATTGCCCTCGGGAATGCGACGCCCGGCCCAGACCAGTCCTTCGTGATTGAGGACCATCACGCCGACGCAGCGTCGGTAGGGGAGGTCTTCGGCGGCTTTAGGGAGTTGGTTCATTGGTTCACCTCTGCGCGATAGCCGGTCGGGTCGTCGGCCAAAGCCGAGACCCCCACGATCTCAATCCCGCGGCGGCTCGCCTCCTGAACCCATTGGCGAATTGCCTGCACGGACTCGTCGAAGGCCGAAGCGACACCGATAGCACTTCCCTTTCGCAGCGCAAGACGCTCCAGGTCGTCAAGCTTGCGCAGGATCGCCGCGGTTTCCACCTGACCGTCCAGCGTCATGTCGGCAAAGGCATGGGGCAAGTCCATTGTCTTAGCGAGTGTGCCGCTTGTGGATCGTGCGGATGAGCCATCGTCAAGGAACAGCAGGCCGCGGGCGCTCACATCGCGCAGAAGGGGTTCCAGCGCATCGACGTTGGAGAGCAACCGTCCACCGAGATGGTTCATGATGCCTGTATAGCCCGTAATGCGTGCCATCGCTTCATGCAGCCGCTCCAGGTTCTTCGCCTGCGGCGCGTCGACGAGCAAGGTGTTGGGATCGCCTTCCGTATCCGAGGAGCCGAAAGGCTCCATGGGGACCTGAAGCAGAATCTCGTGGCCCTGGCGGCGAGATGCCTGCATCCACCGCTGGAGGCTGTTTCCGCTTGCGGCGAAGGCGAGGGTGATCTCCGACGGCAGTTCTTCGATTGCGCGCTGCGTCCCCGTCTGGCTCAAGCCGAGTCCGCCGACGATGATGGCAATCCGAGTCCCCCGAGCACCCGACCACGGGCGGGCATAGTGATCCATGGGCCGCAGTCCATCGGTGCCGACCACGGGCAAGGGACCGTAGGGAGAATCCTCCAGGAGCTCCTCGTTGGGCGTACCGGCCAGCCTTGGGTCCTGTCCGACACGTGGCGCCTGGAGGATGAGCGGCTCGCTACCGCTGCGTAAGCCCGGCGAATACTTGGTCACCACCGCCCCGTCGTCGGTCGTCAGGCGTTCGACGTTTGCCCCTGTACCGGATCCGCTTCGAAGGGCGTCATCGCTTAGGGATGTGGCAGATTGCACGACCTCGGATCGGAGGGTCTGTTGCTGTTCCGACGGGGCGCCGGACGAGGAAGCGCGAATGCGGCTTTCCTCCGACATGGTGTAGAAGGAGAGGGCCAGAACCGCCGTCGTAACGGCTGCGCCCCCGGCAAGCGAGGGTGTGACGCGAATCCATCGTCTTCTTCCGGCCGGTCTCTTCTGTCCGAGCGGGGCGTGCAGGTCAGGGTCCAAGGGAAGGTCCGGGGATGGATATGCCGAAGGTGAAGAAGCCGGAGGTTTGCTCCGGCTTCCAAGATCTTACTGCTTTACCGCTGCCGCCTTGTCCGGGCTCGGCGGGAAGCTCGGGTCGGTCTTGTTGCCGCGCAACAGATCGAGGGCGTAGTTCAACTGCACGTCGTCCTTTGCCTCCGGCGGGACGTAGGCGACCGAGCCGGAGCCTTCATCCGTCTCGTTCTGACCGGGGATATGGCCGCGCAGGCTCGATTCGCCTTCGGCACGCACCTTGCCCTGAAGCTCTTCGGGCAGCGGCTGATCGACCTTGATGTCCGGGTTGATACCAGTGCCCTGGATCGAGGTGCCGGAAGGCGTGTAGTAAAGTGCTGTCGTCAGCCGGAGCGCGCCGCTTTCGCCAAGGGGAATGATCGTCTGGACGGAACCCTTGCCGAAGGAACGGGTGCCGAGCACCGTTGCCCGCTTCAGGTCCTGCAGGGCGCCGGCGACGATTTCCGATGCCGAGGCAGAGCCACCGTTGATCAGCACCACGACCGGCTTGCCATCCGTGAGGTCGCCGGGCCCGGCATTGAACCGGCGGGTCTCGTCGGCATTGCGGCCGCGCGTGGAGACCACCTCGCCGCGCTCAAGGAAGGCGTCGGAGACGTTGATTGCCTGATCCAGAAGGCCGCCCGGGTTAAGGCGCAGGTCGAGGACGTAGCCCTTCAGCTTGTCGGCCGGGACTTCCGTCTTGATCTTCTCGATCGCCTTCTCGAGGTCGTCATAGGTCTTCTCGGTGAATGAGATCACCCGGAGGTAGCCTACGTCTCCCTCGACGCGCGACTTGACGGCGCGAACCGCGATGATCTCGCGCGTGATGGTGATATCGAGAGGCTTGTCGGCGCCCTCGCGAAGAATGGTCAGCTTGATCGGCGTGTTGACCGCACCGCGCATCTTCTCGACCGCTTCCTCGAGCTTCAGGCCGCGCACGGCCTCACCGTCGATTTCCGCTATCAGGTCGCCGGCGAGGATACCGGCACGGGATGCCGGCGTATCATCGATGGGCGCGATCACCTTCACTAGTTCGTTTTCCATGGTGACTTCGATGCCGAGACCGCCGAACTCGCCGCGAGTCTGGGTCCGCATGTCCGCGGCGTCCTTCGCATTCAGGAAGCTCGAATGCGGGTCGAGGGAGGTAAGCATGCCGTTGATGGCGTTCTCGACGAGTTTGCTCTCGTCGGGTGGCGTCACGTACTGTGCCCGCACCCGCTCGAAGACGTCACCGAAAATGGACAGTTCCTTATAGGTCGAAGGACCGGCAGCCTGCGCCGGCACTCCCGCCGAGTAGATGACGCTCATGGCCGTGGCACCCATCAGAGCGCCGACGATCACCAGAGAAGCCTTACGAATCATTTCGTGCCCTTCCGAGTTCCTTGGCGGTCCACCATGGCCTAGAATCGACCGGAGACCCATCCTTCCTGAATTCAATGTAAAGTGTCGGGCGATCCGTTTCCAGCGTCAATGCCGTAGCGCTCGCCACTCTTTTGTTACCCATCACGGCGATCGGTTCGCCGGCAACAACGAACCTGCCCTGCCGCGTACGAACCTCATCCATTCCCGCCAGAACAAGATGATAGCCGTCGCCCGCATTCAGGATGACCATCTGACCGTAGCTTCGAAAAGCGCCGGCAAACACCACCCATCCATCAGACGGAGCTGTCACGACTGCACCAGGGTTTGAAGCAACGGTCATGCCCACCGCAGAATGTCCCGTCCCGTCTGGTTCACCAAAGCTCCGCAAAATCTCACCCGTTACCGGAAGATCGAGCTTCTGCCTCAGGCTGGAAAAGGCATATGCGGGCGTAATGCGGTTTTTGTCAGGCAGAATGCTCTCGGCCCGTTGCTTCGCCCGCTCCCGTTCTTCCTCCGAAAGGCGACGCTGGCGCTCCTCTTCGAGTCGTGCCTGCTCCATCGCCTCGCGTACGGAGGATATCTCCCCTTCGAGGGATTGGATCAGGCCTTCCAGTGAGGTAGCCCGTCCCGCCAGTTCCTCCGACCGGCGGTGCTCGGCTGCCAGTTCCTCGGCATTCTGCCGGCTGAGCTTTTCCTTCTCCGCCAGCAGCATGTCCATGCGCTTTTCCTCCTCGAGTCCTTCAGCCATGGTCTGGGACGCCGAGGCCTTCTCAGCCGTCGCTTCTGTCTGCAGCTTTGCAAGGGCCTCCAGGTCCGCCACCAGGCGATCCGCCTCGGCCCGCATGCCCGGCACGACGGCTCCAAGCAGGATGGCGCTCCGCACCGAGGCGAGCGCGTCCTCGGGGCTAACGAGGAGGGCGGGTGGTGGATTGCGGCCCATGCGCTGCAAGGCCGCCAAGACTTCCGCCAGAAGAGCGCGCCTTGCCACAAGCGAATGTCGGATTTCTTCTTCCCGCAGCCGAAGCCGCGCCAGTCTTTCCTCGCTATCCTGGATCTTCTGCTCCAGCTCCTTGCGGCGGCTCGCCGAGTCGACGAGCGCCTGGCGCAGGTTGGCTGTCGTTTTCTCCAATTCGGCTATTGTCTGCTCGATCGCGTCCGTCTTCTCGACCGAGAGGCTGATCGTGTTGCCGAGGACGTTCAACTCCTGGCGCGCCTCGTCCCGCTTACGCTGGAGTTCCAGCGTCGGATCCTGAGGCGTCATCGGTTGCTCGAGAACCTGGGCACGTGGCGCAGATAAATGAAGCGTCGGCACCGTGAGAAGCGCCGTTGCTATCCCGGTTATTAGGACACGGCCCCCGCGCCGAATTGTCTTTCGTGACGTGAAGTTCATCTCTCTACCGTTCGCCGCGCCGTCAAGGTAAGCTGATTTGCGCGACATGACCACATGGCGGCCTAGGCCCTGTGATACGGGTGGCCGGCGATAATCGTGACCGCCCGATAGAGTTGCTCGGCGATCAGGATGCGGACGAGCTGGTGCGGCCAGGTCATGATCCCGAGATTTACCACGGCGTCGGCCCTGGAATGGAGATCCGGATCCAGTCCGTCCGCGCCACCGATCGCGATCAACATGTCCCGTTTGCCGCTGTCGTTGAAGCGGCCGATCATCTGGGCGAAACTCTCGCTGTCCAATGATTTCCCGCGCTCGTCGAGCAGAACGAGGACGCCTCCTTCCGGCAAGGAGTTCCGGAGGTTGGCGGCTTCTTCTTTCTTGCGGGTGTCGGCATTTGATGCGCGGCTTTCCGGCACCTCGATTAATCGCGAAAATTCAAGGCCAACCGCAGGGCCGGCCTTGGAGAAGCGATCGAGGTACCGAGACGCAAGGTCTTTCTCGGGGCCGGATTTCAGCCGTCCCACGGCAAAGAGGCTGATGCGCATGTCCTGTCCTGCAAGAAGGCCGACCAAGTACTGGCGGCTCGCGGGTGAGCGCAGCCGCGCACTACGATCGGCTTTACCGGGTCAGGGCAGCCCTAACAACCGGTCAGTGAAGTGTTTCTTCCTCGAGGTCGGGAGCGGCCCACATCTTTTCGATGTTGTAGAACTCCCGGACTTCCGGTCGGAACACATGGATGATGACGTCGCCCGTATCGAGCAGAACCCAGTCGCCGCTCTCCAGACCCTCGACCCGAGGGGCGCCGAGGCCTTCCGCCTTCAAATCGCGGATAAGGTGATCGGAGATGGCGCTGACGTGCCGGTTCGACCGCCCGGTGACTACGACCATGTAGTCTCCCAGTGCTGATTTTCCGGCGATGTCGATGGTGACGATGTCTTCGGCTTTGGAGTCCTCAAGGCTTGCGAGGACCAGTTCGAGAGCGCGGGCCGCGGCATCGGCGCCACGTTCCGGTCTCTGCGGGAGGATGCCAGGCATCTTTCCCTTGGTGTGCACTGTTGTCAGGGTTCTTCCTTTCTTCCAAATAACAGCTACAGCACTGTCAGCGAATCCGGACTCTCCGGCCGCTACCTAAAGGTGGCATCGAAGGGGCCATCTTTCAAGCAAGACGTGAGAAACGTGATGAAGGGCTGGTGCGGGAGACTAAGTGCCCGCCAACCTCAAGCTCGTCGAACTGAGGCCGGAGCGGGGGCCATGGATGAAAGTCCATGCAGGAGCGGTTTTCCGCCACAGAATGCCAGCATCGTCCTCGTCAACACGCGCGTAGTCGAAGGTCCGCGTCATTCGTGACGAGAGGAAGGAAAGGGTGGAGCCGGGACGATCGATGACGGCGATCGGAAAGGTTTGGACGATAGAGCGCCACTTCTGCCACCGGTGGAACGTCCGGAGGCTGTCTGCGCCCATGATCCAGATGAAATGGATGCCGGGCCTGTGCCTCCTGACATGGGCGAGCGTGTGGGCAGTATAAGGGCTCCCGAGGGCCTGCTCGAAGGCAGTAATCTTGATCCGCGGATCCTGCGCCAGCTTTTCGGAAAGGGTGATACGATCGGCAAGCGGCGCCAGTTCGGTTCGGCTTTTCAGCGGGTTCCCCGGCGTCACCATCCACCAGAGCTGGTCAAGGCCGAGGCGGCGAAGTGCAATCTCCGCCACCAGCAGATGGCCCTCGTGGGGAGGGTTGAAGGAGCCGCCGAAGAGGCCGACGGCCATGCCGCGCTCCACATGCGGCATTGACAGATAGCGAGGGGCGACGGAGGCGCTCTCCACAGGCGGCTAGGGCCGGATTTGGCCGGTGCCGTGCACCAGGTATTTGAACGAGGTCAATTGTTCGACGCCAACCGGTCCGCGCGCGTGCATCTTTCCGGTCGCGATCCCGATCTCGCCGCCCATTCCGAACTCGCCGCCATCAGCAAACTGGGTCGAGGCATTGTGCAGCAGGATCGCCGAGTCGATCTCGTTGAAGAACCGCTCTACGACCCTCGGATCCTCGGCAATCACTGCTTCGGTATGGTTGGAGGAATAGGTGTTGATATGCGCAATGGCGCCCGAAATGCCGTCGACAATGGCGACGGAGATGACTGCGTCAAGATATTCCGTCCGCCAGTCGTCCTCTGTTGCCGGCTTCAATCCGGGAAATACCTTCAGGACCGCAGCCGAAGCGCGGATCTCACAACCGGCCGCAGTCAGCGCCTCCAACAGAGGCATAAGATGGGTGCCGATTGCGGCACTATCGATCAGCAGTGTTTCGGCGGCCCCGCAGATGCCCGTCCGACGCATCTTCGCATTGACCACGATGCGCTTCGCCATCTCGAGGTCGGCTGAGGCGTCGACATAGACGTGGCAGAGGCCTTCGAGATGTGCGAACACTGGCACCCTGGCCTCGTTCTGCACGCGTGCCACAAGGCTCTTGCCGCCGCGCGGCACGATGACGTCGATTGAACCGTTGAGACCGGTCAGCATGGCGCCGACTGCAGCGCGGTCACCCGTCGGTACGATCTGGATTGCATGCTCTGGCAGCCCGGCTAAACGCAGGCCCTCAACGAGGCAGCGGTGAATGGCGCGCGAGGAGTTGAGGGAATCCGAGCCGCCGCGAAGGATGACTGCGTTGCCGGCCTTCAGGCACAACGCGCCGGCATCCGCCGTCACGTTCGGGCGGCTCTCATAGATCACACCAATCACGCCAAGCGGCGTCCGTACCCTTTCGATCCGGAGACCGTTCGGGCGCTCCCAGGCGGCGATCGTCTCCCCGACGGGATCACGCAGCTCTGCGATCTCCCGCAATCCCTGCGCCATGGCGGCAATGGATTTCTCGGAAAGCGTCAGGCGATCGACGAAGGATGCCTGGAGACCCTTGCCTTCGACTGCGCGCAAGTCCTCTGCATTGGCGGCCAGAATTGCATTCTTCGAAGCGAGCAGCGCATCCGCCATCGCATTCAGCGCCCGGTTCTTGGTCTCGCTGGATGCCAGCGCAAGCTGCCTGGCAGCCGCCTTTGCATGGCGGCCGATTTCATCCATGAGGGCTGTCACGTCGTCGGTCTTCGTGGTGACGAGGTCAAGCATGGGCAGGGTCCTTAACATCACTTTGGTGCTCCCCCAGGCTGCCGCACAGGGTCACCACGAGATCATCGCGGTGAACCATGGCAGCGCGTCCCGGATAACCGAGGATGGCTTCGATCTCGCCAGACTTGCGACCGGCAATCTGTCGGGCTTCGTCGGCATCGTAGCTGGCGAGCCCGCGGGCGACCTCGCGTCCATCGGTTCCTATCACCGCCACCGTGTCTCCGCGGTGAAAATTCCCCGCGACCGAGACCACACCGGCAGGAAGCAGGCTCTTTCCGCCACCAAGAGCGGCCTGCGCACCGGCGTCGACCACGAGTTTTCCCGCCGGCTGCAACTGGCCGGCGATCCACGTTTTGCGTGCGGCCACGGGGCTGCCCGAGGGCGCAAACCAGGAGGAGCGAGCGCCCTTGTCGATAGCGCCGAGGGGATGCTTGTCCTTTCCGGACGCAATGATCATTGCGCAACCGGCGCTCGTGGCGATCTTGCCGGCATCGATCTTGGTGCGCATGCCGCCCCGGGACAGTTCCGAAGCCGCGCCCCCCGCCATTGCCTCTATCTCCGGCGTGATTGCGAGGATTGAATCCAGGAAGCGCGCTTCGGGATCGAGATGTGGCGGTGCTGTGTACAAGCCGTCTATATCCGAAAGAAGCACAAGCAGATCGGCGCTGGTCATGGTCGCGACGCGGGCGGCGAGACGGTCGTTGTCGCCGTAGCGGATTTCGGACGTCGCGACAGTGTCGTTCTCGTTGATGATCGGAACGGCGCCGATCTTGAGCAACTGGTTGATTGTTGCGCGGGCGTTTAGGTAGCGGCGCCGCTCTTCCGTGTCGCCCAGGGTCAGGAGGATCTGCCCGGCTATCAGGTCATCGCGGGAAAGGCTTTCGGACCAGGCCCGTGCGAGCGCGATCTGCCCGACGGCCGCCGCTGCCTGGCTTTCCTCCAGCTTGAGAGCCCCGCCCGGCAGGCCAAGCACTGTGCGTCCGAGGGCAATTGCGCCTGAGGAGACCACGAGGATATCAATGCCCCGGGTCTTGAGCGCAGCGATATCCTTGCAGATGGAATCCAGCCATTCCGATTTCAGCCCGGTGTTCCTGTCGACGAGGAGCGCCGAGCCGATCTTGACGACAATGCGCCGGTGGCTCGTCAGTGGCTTACGAGAGGTGCTCATCGCGTTTCCCCGTCCGCGTCGCCAGGCGCCCAACGAGAACTCCGGTCGGGTAGTGCCGTGTTCTCGCCTGCCTCTTCGACAATGACATCGCGAAGCGCTCGAAGGACCTCGGTCATACCCTTGCCCGCTACAGCAGAGATCAGGAAGGGCTGCGAGCCGGATGCCTTCGCCAGTTCCTTGGCCTTCTTCTTCAGTTCCTTGTCGTCCAGGACGTCGATTTGTGACAGCGCCACGATTTCTGGCTTGTCTTCAAGCCCACCATCATAGGCTTCCAGTTCATGCTTGACCGTCCTGTAGGCCTTGCCAACGTCTTCTTCCTGAGCCGAGATGAGGTGGAGCAGAACGCGCGTACGCTCGACATGGCCGAGGAAGCGATCGCCTATGCCGACGCCCTCGTGTGCACCTTCGATCAGGCCGGGGATGTCTGCCAACACGAACTCGCGACCGTCGATCGTGGCGACGCCAAGGTTAGGGTGGAGCGTCGTGAAGGGATAATTTGCGATCTTGGGGCGGGCGCGGGTCACAGTGGCCAGGAAGGTCGACTTGCCCGCATTCGGCAGGCCGACAAGACCGGCGTCAGCAATCAGCTTCAACCGCAGCCAGATCGTCTTTTCTTCGCCCTCAAGACCGGGATTGGCCCAATTGGGTGCCTGGTTGGTGGATGATTTGAAATGAGTGTTCCCGAAGCCGCCATTGCCGCCCTTGGCGAGCCTGAAACGCTGCCCCTCCTGGGTCAGATCGACGATCAGCGTCTCGCCGTCCTCTTCCAGAACCTGGGTCCCCACGGGGACCTTGAGCGTCACGTCATCGCCGTTGGCACCGGTTCGGTTCCGACCCATGCCGTGCATGCCGACCTTCGCCTTGAAGTGCTGCTGGTAGCGGAAGTCGATCAGCGTGTTCAGACCGTTGACGGCTTCCACCCAGACATCTCCGCCGCGACCGCCGTCGCCTCCGTCCGGACCTCCGAATTCAATGAATTTTTCCCGCCGGAACGATACTGCTCCCGCCCCGCCGTCACCGGAGCGTATATACACCTTCGTCTCGTCGAGAAATTTCATCGTGCTGCCATTCGTCTCGTGTTGGCGACGGTTCCACCGGGTGTGGAACATCGTGGGTTCGATATAGGCCGTTCAGGCGGAGGTCAAAACATATCACGAAGCCCGTCAATAACACACCGTCCGGAATGGGCTGAACCGGTGGCGGGACAAGTACCTTCCGCTGCAAGGCGTAGCTGTTGCCGTGGCAGCCGACCAGACTGGCCAGCCGCCAGGGCTGGAATTCATGGCCGGCGGAGATCTTCAGGTTCGAGAAGCGTATCTATGTGTGCGACCATGGCGTTCCGTGAAAGGCTGTACATCTCGCTGCAACCGGTAATACGGAAGCCGAGCTTCTGCTGAATCTTGAGGGAAGCGGCGTTGTCGGCGAAGGCGCCGGATTCGATCGCAACGTCCTGCATGCGCCGGAGGAAGCGATCCAGAACGGCGCCGGTCGCCTCGGTCATGATCCCGCGTCCCCAGTAGTAGCGGTTAAGCCAGTAACCGAGGCGCCAGGCACCAGCCCGTGGCTCGAGTGAAACGGTACCGATATGGACATCGTCCCCCATCGTGATCGCAGCTGACCAGCCGATACCGGAGGCTGAGACCTGAATCTGCAACCAGTCGAGCGCATCCTGCCGATCGTAAGGTTGCGGCACCCGTGCCAACATTCGGGCCACCGAAAAATCGCCAAGCGATTCCGTGATGCTGCCGGCATCCGAAAGCCGGTGCGGGCGCAGGACGAGACGCGACGTGGCGACGACGGGGCAGGGCCCCGGCGTCCTTGCTTCCACGCGGTGGCGCTCGAGAAGGGCAGAGCTCATCGGAGTTCTCCCCAGCTTCTGAGCGACATCCAGGTCTTCCGGTCAAGCCGGAACCACTCGACCGGAACCATGCCGCCTAGCGCCAGCGATCCGATCATGCCGGAGCTCTGGAACTGGAAGCCGCACTTCTGGATCACCCTTCGTGACGCGACATTGGTCACCCGGCAGCGCGCGTCGATATGGTCGATGTCGCGGGTACGGAAGGCCATGTCGATCAGGACATGGGCGGCCTCAGTCGCATAACCCTTGTTCCAGTGCGGCTCGCCGAGCCAGTAGCCGATCTCGACTGTCCTCTCGTCTTCCTGCGGCTCCAGGCCGCAACAACCGAGGAACGCGCCATTGTCGCTGCGCGTAATGGCATAGACGCACTTGCCGATCTCGCCGCTGTTCGTGCGTCGCACGAAGTCGGCCGCGTCTCTTGCCGTGTAGGGATGCGGCATGCGGGACACCATGGTGGCGATGTTCGCATTGTTGGCGAGATGGGCAAGGGCGTCGATGTCTTCCTCGTGAGGAGCGCGCAGAACCAGTCTCTGCGACAGTAAGACAGGGCAATCGCTCCTTGACCGCTCGGGTCTCAGCCGTTCCTCGGGCGGCCGTGATTGGCTCACCCTTATCAATTCGCCTTGCATGGTTCAGTCCTCCTTGTGGATCAAAAGAAAAAGGGAAGATGGGTGGCGCCCCATCTTCCCTTTCTTCTGGACTGAAACCTGGTGGTGCCAGCCGGGTCGATGAGACGCCGGCTGTTTTAGAGCGCTACCGGCTTATTCCGCTGCTTCCGCTTTCGGCATTACGGACACGTACACGCGGCCATTGGCCTTCGTACGGTAGTTCACATTGCCGGCGGTCAGCGCAAAAATGGTATGGTCCTTGCCGAGGCCGACATTGGCGCCCGGATGCCACTGCGTACCGCGCTGGCGCACGATGATGTTGCCCGCGATGACGGCTTCGCCGCCGAACTTCTTCACGCCAAGGCGCTTGGACTGGGAGTCGCGACCGTTACGCGACGAGCCGCCAGCTTTCTTGTGTGCCATTGGTGTTCTCCTTAAACCTTAGAAACCCTGATCGACTTAAGCCAAGATGTCCGTGATGCGGACAACCGTGTGGTGCTGGCGATGGCCGCGAATCCGCTTGGAATTCTGGCGGCGACGCTTCTTGAAGGACAGGACCTTCTTGCCGCGGTTGTGCTCGACCACTTCGGCCTTGACCGTCGCACCCTTCACGAAGGGAGCGCCGAACTTGGCATCGGCGCCTTCGCCGACCACCAGGACTTCGTTGAATTCGATCGTCGAACCGGTTTCGGCGTCGAGCTTCTCGATGGTGACCACATCGTTTGCCGCGACGCGGTACTGCTTACCGCCGGTCTTGATGACTGCGAACATTTTTTATCCTTTCATGTTCGTTCCGGCTCTGCCCGAAGGCGGCCGTCTTTTTGTCAGTCGTTGAGCGGTCGGTCCTTACCTTCCGCCGGTGGAAGTCGGGCGCTTGCACATCGGCTTGCGCACAAAAGAAAGCGGCATGGAATCCATTCCACGCCTGATCGCTAGCGGGCATAGGCGAGGGTGGCGAAACTGTCAAGGAAAAAGCATGGCTGGACGCGGATTTGCTGCTTGCCAGCCTCGGCTTTCATCGCTAAGAGACAGCCCGCGCTTCAAGAGCGCCGACCAGCGAAGCGGAGAGGTGGCTGAGTGGTCGAAAGCACCGCACTCGAAATGCGGCATACGGGCAACCGTATCGTGGGTTCGAATCCCACCCTCTCCGCCATGGGTTGGTCTGTCCGACCCGGAGACATAGGTAACGGTTTGTCCCTAAGACATGGGTGACAACCTCGTGCCGAACGGGTTGTCGATGGTTTGCAATGTTCTCTGCTCCAGGTCGATATATCCGAGATCATAGTGCATGAAGCTGACGAGCCAAATGCCGTCGTCGACTTCCTTGAGCCCGAGCCTCTGTCCGGCCAGCACCGTCGAGATATTGATCTTCTTGCGATGGATGCAAAGCCGCCCGCAGTTGGTGACGATGGCGTCGCGATCGTGGAAGGGATAGTCGATGTCCGGCAGGCCCTGATAGAGTCTGGGCGATGTGGTGTAGAGCTCTGCCGGTACCTTCATAGACAGCGCCTCATGCGGCCGTTCTTCATTGAATTCGCTGACGAAACCGTCGAAACGCATCTGCTGCTGCAGGATATTGCGGCCCGGCGGCCTCGTCGCTTCCTTCTTGAGCGTCAGGTGCATGCGCTCGTGGCGGCCGTTCTCCTGCGGGTGGCCGGGACGGATGCGCTCGAGGGCGATGCCGAGCCTGAGCCACCAGACCGAGAGCTTTGACAGATTGTAGAGCCCGTTGGGACTGGCGAAGGGCAGGCCGTTGTCGGAGCGGATCGCGGCCGGTAGGCCCCGCTCGGCAAAAACCCGCCGAAAGGCCTCGAAGACACCCTGTTCGCGCGTCGATTCGAAGGCCTCGCAACACAGAAGATAGCGCGAGAGCTGGTCGGTGATCGTCAAGGGGTAACAGTATTGGCCGTTGCCCAGCTTGAACTCGCCCTTGAAGTCGGCGCACCAGAGATCGTTGGGACCAGGTGCTGCCGATAGCTGCGTGCCGACGGCCTTGTTCGCCCGGTTCCTCTTGCGGGCCTGGCTCACAAGGCCATGACGATCGAGTACGGCGTGTACGGTGCTCTTTGCCGGAATGCGCACATCGCCGGCCAGCCGTTTGACGAGCAGTTCCCTGATCTTCCTGGCACCCCAGTAAGGCTTCTCCTTCTTGAGGCGAACAATCATCGCCTCAACCGTATCCGGCAACTGGTTGGCATAGCGCACCGGCCGTCGGGATCGATCGGTCAGCGCTTCTAGGCCATCATCCTTGTAGCGGTTGAAGATCTTGTAGCCGGTCTTGCGCGAGATGCCGAACGCTCGGCACACCTCGCTCATGCCTTCGCCCTCAAGCAGCCGGGCGACAAATCGTAGACGTTCCTCCATGACCGAAGTCTCTCTCCACGGCATCGACACCTCCCGACAAAGTCGAAAAGTGTTACCCATGTCTCCGGTACGAAATGTCACCTATCTCCCAGGTCGGACAGTCACTCTCCTCCAGTTATCGCTAAGCTCCTGTACTTCCTGGCTTAATTCCGGCCCAAGGCCCGAACATCAGGAGTCTCGCGATGAATGTAACAAGCTATGTCCACCCTCATGTAACAGGTCGTGAGTGCGAATCAAAGCCGCCGCGCCGACTTGGCAAGCGGGGGTTGGGCTCTTATCTCGCTCGGCAGGGGACCGTGTATATCTTCCAGATACGCCTGCCCAAGAAACTCGGTGGAACGGCCGACATGCCGCCGGTCCGGTTGAGCCTTGGGGCATGTGCCTATCAGCAGGCGCGCTATCTGGCGGATATCCTGGCTGCGGAAGCTCGGTTGTTTTGCGAGGGGTTAACGGCATTGGACACGTCAGACGACACGCATTTTCCAATCCAGCCGCAGGAGCTGCTGACAGAGGAGACGCCCGAGCACAATCTCGTTGCGCTGAAGACCCTACTGAAGATCAAGCATCATGAGATGCGGTCAAGTTTCGATCCCCGGTCGCCGTCGCAGAAGGCGGCCATGGACGCCATGAAGGGGATCGTCCGGGTTCGGAGCGAAGCACGTAAAAGGGAAGCAGGAGAGCCGTTCGACGAGGTCATCGTAGACAATGCCGATCTCCTCATCGACACCTATTCCAAGAAGCTGACGGCTTCGGTATCACCCGAATCCGTTGCTTCAGCGACGTCGGACCAGACGGTATCGGTTGCGCCTCTGCAGCCTCCACTCATTCTACCGTCTCCACCCGCCGTTGCCACGCCTTCTCCGCCAGTTCCTCCAATGCCAGCGGCTCCGGTAAACGTCCCGTTCGCCGTGTGGGTCAAGCAAGAGGAGCTGACAAAACTTGGAAAGCGGGTGCCTGACGTCCTGCTTGATCGCCGTTATGTTCCCCGTCCTCCTTCGACTGCGCCTTTGTTCAGTGAGGTTGCAGACGAGTATCTCTCTGCCAGGGCAGGCGCGAATGAAGGCGACAACAAGGACATCGGGACCGCCAGAAAACGCCTCAAGCTGTTTATTGACGTGAATAGCCCCTAGATTTGTAGACGCCTTCTTCCCTAAGACTGAGGCAAGGAGGCGTTCATGGGCAAAGGCAATTTCACGGAAGAGTTCAAGCGTGATGCGGTGCGTCAGATCACCGAGCGCGGCTACCCCGTAGCGGAGGTTTCGCAGCGGCTCGGGGTCAGCCAGCATTCGCTCTATGAGTGGAAGAAGAAGTTCGGCGCATCGAACGGGAAGGCCGGCGACGAAGCCGACGAGATTAGGCGACTGAAGAAGGAGTTGGTTCGTGTCACCGAGGAGCGCGACATCCTAAAAAACGATCACGGGCTTCGGTTCGCCTGTGCGCGGTAGAAACAGGCTGTGCTACGCTGCCCGCCGGAGGGGAGTTGCCGACTGCTTATTGGAGGCGATCGACCCCGTTAAAAAACGTGGCACATGGGTTGTTGCGGACTTGAGAGTGGTGACGCCGCCTCGGCGGTGATCCCGGTTAGGAAAATGTCGAACTTGCGCAGCCCAGCCCCTCCCGATCCACAGGAGGAGAAGCCATGCCAAGCCAAGTTCATCTATGCCGCAAAACCTCACCCGCATGAACCCTGGAGCAGCGGCTATCGACATTGGGTCCACGATGCATATGGCTGCGGTCAATCCGGATAGTGCCGATATGCCGATCCGCGCATTCGGCACCTTCACCCACGACTTGCATGATCTGGCTGCCTGGTTCAGATCCTGCGGTGTCACGAGCGTGGCGATGGAGTCGACCGGCGTTTACTGGATACCGGCTTTCGAGATCCTCGAGCAGCACGGCTTCGAGGTGATCTTGGTCAACGCCCGCTATGCAAAGAACGTCCCGGGTCGGAAGACCGACGTCAGCGATGCGGCGTGGCTTCGCCAGTTGCATTCCTATGGCCTGCTGCGCGGCAGCTTTCGGCCGAACGCGCAGGTCGCAACTCTGCGTGCTTACCTGCGTCAGCGAGAACGGCTGGTCGAGTATGCGGCAGCTCATATCCAGCATATGCAGAAGGCCTTGATGGAGATGAACCTACAGCTCCACCATGTTGTCTCCGACATCACCGGCGCGACGGGCATGAAGATCATCCGTGCGATCGTCTCCGGCGAGCGCGATCCCGACGTTCTGGCATCGTTGCGTGATGTTCGCTGCCACTCGTCTGTCGAAACAATCAGAGCATCCCTGATCGGCAATGATCGTGATGAGCACGTGTTTGGCCTTTCCCAGTCACTGGAGCTTTACGACTTCTACCAGGCGAAGATGCTCGAATGTGACCGCAAGCTTGAAGCGTCGATTGCTTCCATGACCGTGGACCCTGAAGCTCCGCTCCCGCCGCTACCAAAGGTCCGGACGAAGACCAAACAGACAAATGCACCGTCCTTCGATGTACGAGCTGCACTCTACGGTCTCACCCGGACAGATTTGACCCAGATTCACGGCCTCGGCCCCTCGCTCGCGCTAAAGCTCATCGGCGAATGCGGAACGGATTTGAGGACATGGCCCTCTGCCAAGCACTTCACATCGTGGCTCTGCCTCGCACCCGGCAACAAGATCTCCGGAGGCAAAGTGCTGTCATCACGAACTCGTCGCTCGTCCAGTCGAGCGGCAGCATTGTTGCGGTTGGCTGCGACCACGATCGGGCGAAGTGACACTGCCCTCGGTGCGTTCTACCGACGGTTGGCAGGGCGCATCGGTAAGCAGAAGGCAGTGACAGCGACGGCGCGGAAGATTGCAGTCCTGTTCTACAATGCGTTGCGATTGGAATGGTCTATCGGGACCCAGGAGCTGCGGCCTACGATGAACGGCATCGCGGTCGCGTCATTGCGAACCTCCAGCGTCGCGCCCGGTCCATGGGCTATGAGCTGGCACCCATGACGGCTGGAGACTATGTTTCTTAGGAAGCGGCCGCGTACTTCGCCAGGGATGCAAAGTGAAGTATGCGTTCATTGCCCTGCATCGCCTGAGCTTCTCGGTACGGACGATGTGTCGGCTTCTCCATGTACACCCGAGCGGCTTCTACGCCTGGCTGAAGAACCCGTTGAGCAAACGGGCCAGCGAAGACAAACGACAGACCGATCTCCTGCTTCAGGCTTGGGAGGAGAGCGGCAAGGTTTACGGCTATCGCAAGCTGCACGATGATCTGCTCGACCAGGGCGAAGCGTGCTGCCCGAACCGCGTCGCGCGTCTGACAAGGCTTGCCGGGATCAAGGCGCAGATTGGCTACAAGCGTCGTCCCGGCATCTATGGCGGCAGGCCTTCCGTCGTTGTCGACAACACGCTTGACCGGCAGTTTGACGTAACGGCTCCTGACAAGGCCTGGGTGACGGATATCACCTACATCAGGACCTGCGAGGGCTTCGCCTATCTCGCCGTCGTCATCGATCTTTATTCGCGCCGGGTGATCGGCTGGTCAATGCAGAGCCGTAAAACCACCGACGTCGTGCTGCAGGCTTTGCTCATGGCGGTTTGGCGACGCAAGCCCAAGGATCAGGTTCTGGTCCATTCGGATCAGGGCTCGCAGTTCACCAGCATGGACTGGGCCTCGTTCCTCAAACACTACAATCTGGTTCACTCGATGAGCCGCCGCGGCAATTGCCATGACAACGCAGTGGCTGAGAGCTTCTTCAATCTTCTGAAGCGGGAGCGGATACGTCGCAGGGTCTACCGTTCACGCGACGAAGCTCGTCAGGACGTGTTCGACTACATCGAAATGTTCTACAACCCGAAATGCAAGCACGTCAGAAACGGGATGCTGTCGCCCGTTGAGTTCGAGCGCGTGCAGAAAACATAGACCCGACGGTTGTCTACGAAACTCGGGGCTATTCACCACGAGGATAGACTCTTCAGTGATCGTGTACTTGTCAGGCGGCTGCTTCGGCTGACTATGTGAAGCGAATGATGTACGCCCCCATTTGGCTGGAAGGCTGAGACATGCTCGTGTAGTCGGTCGCGATGGATCTTGATCTCTTGTGATGGCATGAGTGCTCCCTGCGTCGGAGAGGCCTCCAGACGCGGCAAATGAAACGAAGACGGAAGGTGGAAGGCTCGGACTAGATGTTTGATCCCAGACTTTGATGGTGCACTCTTTTCGCATGAATGGAGGGATGCACTATGGGTCAAGTTCTTCACGGCAGCGCCACGACGACAGAGGCGGTCCGTCGAGCGATACAACATAGTCAAGAGAGCCTGAGGGCTCTGGCCAAGCGCTACGGGATCAACCAGAAGACCGTGGCGAAGTGGAAGAAGCGGTCGTCGGTCGCCGATGTGCCGACCGGGCCCAAGGAGGCCCATTCCACGGTGCTGTCGCTGGAAGACGAGGCGGTTGTCGTCGCCTTCCGCAAGCATACGCTGCTGCCGCTCGACGACTGTCTCTACGCGCTCCAGCCGACCATCCCGCACCTGACGCGCTCATCGCTGCACCGCTGTTTGCAGCGTCACGGCATCTCGAGACTGCCAGACGTCGAGGGCGACAAGCCGGCGAAGAAGAAGTTCAAGAGCTACCCGATCGGCTATTTCCATATCGATATTGCCGAGCTGCAGACCGCCGAAGGCAAGCTCTACCTCTTCGTCGCAATCGACCGGACCTCCAAGTTCGCTTTCGTTCAGCTGGTCGAGAAGGCAACCCGCGTCACCGCGTCAGCCTTCCTCGTCGCTCTGATCGAGGCGGTGCCTTACAAGATCCACACCGTGCTCACCGACAACGGCATCCAGTTCCGCTTTCCGCCGCGCCACGCCAACGGGCCGACAGCGCGATACATGACCCACATGTTCGACATGCGATCCCACGAGAACGGCATCGAGCACAGGTTCACCAAGATCAACCATCCGTGGACGAACGGACAAGTGGAGCGCATGAACCGCACCATCAAGGATGCCACCGTCAAGCGCTTCCACTACGACAGCCACGATCAGCTGCGCCGGCATCTCCAGGACTTCATCGACGCTTACAATTTCGGTCGCCGTCTGAAGACACTCAAGGGCCTCACGCCATACGAGTTTATCTGCAAACGGTGGACTTCAGAGCCGGATCAATTCATCATCAATCCGATCCATCAAATGCCGGGACTGAACACCTAGTGTGCCAACTTCGCGTTGGGCCTGAAGATGCCTACGGTTACCGGCCGCACAGGCCTTCGTTCAGACGCACTGCCGCAAGCACATCGCACTGGATCATCTTCCAGAGATTTCTGGACCGGATCCCCAGTATCCTGCTTCCTGTTCTCAGATGCGACAGCAGATCTCCATCGCGTCTTTATACACTGGCGGAAGGCATCGATAGTTGCGAGGGCAGCCGCACCGGCACCTTCCACACTCAGCAACTCATCTATCTGCGACAGGCCCCAGATGCCCTCGTCAATCTCGTCGCAGGTCCTCGACGCGTCGATGATAGCGATCCCTACCGTTTCCACGACCGTTCGCTGATGATCCCGCCATAGCAGTTCAGGGAGCACGCAGGCGGCCGCCTCCATTCGCTGCCTGAGCTTCAGCAGGCTGCCGCTTCCGTTGTAGCCGCCGAGCGACCGTTTGACATCAAGAACGATCGCGCTTCGCCGTGACCTGTCAACGAGGACGAGGTCAGGATGGTAGGAGGTGCGGGTATTACTATCTGGATCAACCGATAAGCGGCTGTACTCTGCGAGCCTGTTGCGCCGGACGAGCTCTGCCGCGACTGGCAAAACGGGCAGCTTCATGCCAACAAGTACAGCATGGTTGACGCTTTGTCGGGCAAGCGTAGTGACAATTGCTTCGATCAAACGGCCTTCTGCGACGGCGAGGCTACGGCCGGTGGCTTCGAGCGCCGTCAATTGGCCAGATGCGGCAAGTCTCATACTGCTAGGATCACAGGACTGTTCCAGAGCATGTGTTATGAGTGGTTGGAGAAGGTGTGAAAACGCAGTTGAAGGCAGTGGTGATGGATTGGCCAGTAGGCCATTAGAATTCGGATTGATCATGTGGATCCCGTTCTGGTTTTGCGTGCACGCGCAGATCACGAGATGCGGCCCTGGGGCAACATCGGCGGACTCGGGCGCAGAAACGCTAGAAGTGGTGAGTGAAGAGCTGCAAGCGCCTAGATAGGCAGCAGCGCATTCGCACCGCGAACGGAATGGAAATATGCGGGCACTTTGCCCGAGGGTCGAATCTCGATATGAATCTTCATAGCCCAATGCCTTTCGGAAGAAGGTTGAGGGTCAGGTTCTCGTCGGTGTTACCAGCACCGGCGGGGACCGCTTGGAGTGCACACGCTTGTGCACTCCACCAACATAAGGTGGTACCAATCGATTATTCAAGCACAATGACGAGTTTCAGAAAACGTGGTTAATTTAGTGAGAACCAAAGCTGTCTGAAGCGCCTTCCGGATTAGCTGACGGAACGTTTTTCTTGCCAAGCGGGAGCATCCACATACGCCCTGGGGTTGTCAGACGCAGTTCATTGACGCTGGGGGCCAAGCCGATGCGTCGTATACTGCACCGCAGCTTTGCCTGGTGCCATGTTGCCGACGGGCTCCAGACGGACCATTGCGGCTATCTGTCACGGTCGCCGGGAGAAGGGGAGAGCAGCCTTGATTCGCTTAAGATCGTGTAAAGCCAAGAGATCCTCAGGCGCACGTCGAACCGTCTCGCGTACAAGTACGATAAACGTTATGAGGAGACCAGCCGCTATTGCTGCCAAAGCCGAGAAGGTGAACCGATTCTTGACCTCTGCTTCAGCCAAGGTGGGTTCCTGCAGGATATCGTCTTTGGGAAGTCCCTCAAGCGTACGTTGAAGTTCAGTTATGTCGTCCTGCTTCTCCAAAATCTCACGAACAAGCTCCACGTAGCCCAGGGCCGCATCCCCAGAACCGCCTGTGACAACTTCGGAGGACCGCCTCTCACTTTGAAGTACTTGGGCATATTCCCACAGTTGCTCCAAGGCCGCGCTACGTGCGGCAATCTTTCCTTCAATCTGTTCCCGCTCCTGCCCACGGGGGGCGATCTGACGAGCATAATTCCTGATGACCGTCGTCAATAATAACTGCGTGCGCTCGGCATCTCGATCCATGATCGATACCTGGATAATATCCGGTGCAACTTCTTTGATCGAGAGTCGTCGGGAAAGCACCTCAATGGCATCGTTCATGCTCGATCCCAGCTCATCGCGCATGTTAAGCTCTTCGATGGTCGGCCCCAAGACGAGAGGTGAGTTCAAAAGAGCGGCGGCTTCATCGCTTTTCAAGATAGCTGTCGATTGGTGGTCTACCCCTAGCTGTAGAAGGATTAGATACACGGAGAGGGCCGCTGCGAGCGGTATCGTTACGAACCACTTCCAAGCTTCAACAACCGCCGCGATCAGCGCCAGCAGCGTCACTTCTCCCGGTCTGCTTTCTATATCCCTAGTCACTCCTACCTCCATCTTCTAAAGCCTCTGATCCAAATTGGCGATGGCATCCTTGTGTGTAGCTAGAAAACCGGGTTCAACCATAGCAAGCACATCCTTCAGCTTCTTCTTACTCAAGGAGCCAGCGAAAGCGCCGCTCATTAAGCCTTCCGTCGCTCGTAGCATAGCGTCAATGGCCGCGCGGTCAGCGGCGAGGTATTCGACTGCGAGTAGGTTGGGTAGCCCGATTTCGCACGTTCGTTCGCGCGGTGTTGTGAATTCTTCGTAGGGCTTTTCCCCTGAGGTATCGAGAGCCGTTAATAGCAGCGGCCAGCGACCTTTCTCCGCTTCGTGCTTCACGGCTGCGCAAGCTTCGAGTTCGTCGAAATAATGTACCGGCTCATAGCCGTGATAGCGGAGGAAACTTTCTGCTATCGTCTGTAGCGGCACGAGGTGTCTTTCTGGGTCGAGACGAGGGATGACGATAGTGCGGTCCGGCGCCAGCGCTGCGGCAAGCACACACAGTTCGCCGGATTCACGTAACGATACGAAGTAGCGCCGGGTATCACGCGGCGCTGCCAGCGGTTCAATACGAGCGAGACGGTTCTCGAAACCCTGGAGCAGCGACCCATTGGAGAAGGCAACATTTGCAAAACGCGCGGAAGTTTTGGTGCCGGATAGTGTGGCCGCCGCGGCAGAGTTGAACAGAACATGCTCCATTGCACGTTTGGATGCTCCCATCATCGAGGATGGGTTCGCTGCCTTGTCCGTGGAGACAGTGAAGAAACGACCCGCAAAGCCCGTTCCAGCAAGCCAGTGCATCAATCGCTCTTGCTTCAGGAGGTTGGTCTCAAACATTTGTAGGGTTGAAAACGGGTCCTTCTCAGATCGCACGTGCTTCAATGCGGCGAAATTTAGCACCAGGTCGTAAGGGGGCTGCGATGCCAATAGGTGCCTCATGGCGGCAGAACCATAGTCGAGTGGAAGCGTTTGGAAGTCGCGGGCCGACCAGAGGTCAGGCTGCGAGCGCAATTGCCGGACGAGTTCGGCGAGGCCGTTCTCGTTCTGGTCGATGACATGGAGAACTTCGGGATCACGCATTGCAATTTGGAGGACGGTAGAGGAACCGATGGAGCCGGCCCCTCCGATCGCAAGTACCCGTTTGCCCGTGATGGCTGCCCGTAGCGGTGCTTCGGACTGTGTGATGTCCGCTTCAAAAAGCGAATCAGCGCGGCCAGTTGCAAGTTCGTGCAGGGGGTGCTTCATGTTGTGGATCCATTGTCGGAGAGGCTGGCGATCCGCTTGGATTGAAATCGCAGCATTAACGCTTCGGCGCAGACAAAATCTGCCTCGTTGTCGATGTCTATACTCCGCTCCGGTGGCATCACGTAACCCAGAGCACCGGACGACACGACCGTCTGGCGCTGTCGAAAGCTGTGGGGGCGTATAGCGTACACCGCGCCATTGACGTGGAAAAGTGGCTCCATGTCCTGGGAGCGACGATAGCCTGTAGCGGGCGGCAGGAAATTGGACGCTTTTCCGTTATCGGCAAGGCGGTAAATCAGTTCCGGATGTGTCGCGACGGGTGATACGGAAAACGCGCTGTCTGCGTCTGATTCTGCAGCCAAAGTGACCGTTTTGTCGATGTCCTCGCCTGTCCGCAGGGGGGAGGTCGGCTGGAGAAGGCATAGAAAGTCTGGCAGTGACCCTTCATCCGTCTCAATCCAGTCAAGCGCATGTGCGATGACTTGGTAGTGCGACGAGTTGTCTCCCGCTAACTCGGCAGGTCGTATGAAAGGTACTTCTGCTCCTGACGCGCGGGCCGCGTCAGCAATGTCAGTACTGTCGGTGGAGACGATTGTTCGACGGACGACTGCAGCGGCGTTGGCAGCCTCGCAGGTCCACTGGATGAGCGGTCGGCCGGCGAACCGCATTATGTTTTTTCCCGGTAGTCGCTTGGAGCCACCGCGTGCTGTGATCAGCGCTATGCAGTTCAACATAATGCCCTTCCTTTTGTCCCTACTAGGATTTCTGTGCCTAACAAGGAAGGCATTTTTGCCGCAAGGCCAAGCTGCAACTTGATTCTGCCAAGGTGCCCGCGGTACTAGCCGAGTGAGAAGAAAGGTGGCTTCATGTTCTCAGATAAAGTTCTGCTGATTACCGGAGGAACAGGTTCATTTGGTCGGGCAACCGTTCGGCGGTTTCTGGACACGAATATCCGTGAGATTCGAGTATTCAGCCGCGACGAGAAAAAGCAGGACGACATGCGCAAGCATTTCGATAACGGGAAACTCAAATTCTATCTGGGCGATGTGCGCGACCGCCACAGCGTCGAGCGTGCGATGCGCGGGGTAGACTACTGCTTCCACGCCGCCGCGCTTAAGCAGGTGCCGTCCTGCGAGTTCCACCCGATGGAAGCCGTGCGCACCAACGTGCTGGGCACGGAGAACGTGCTCGAAGCCGCGATCTCGGCGCGCCTGAAGCGGGTCGTCTGCCTGTCGACAGACAAGGCGGTATACCCGATCAACGCCATGGGCATCTCCAAGGCCATGATGGAAAAGGTGATGGTGGCTGCATCGCGCAACCTCGACGCCACCCGTACGATCATCTGCGGTACACGATATGGCAATGTAATGGCCTCCCGCGGCTCCGTAATCCCTCTCTTCGTTGAGCAGATCAGGGCTGGGCTGCCGATCACGCTGACTGACCCGACCATGACGCGTTTCATGATGACGCTTGAGGATGCCGTGGAGCTCGTGCTCTACGCTTTCGAAAACGGAAACAATGGTGACATCTTCGTGCAGAAAGCGCCGGCAGCGACCGTCGAGGTGCTCGCGCACGCCGTCAAGCAGGTGCTTGGCAAACACGAGCATCCGGTGATCGAGATCGGCACGCGCCATGGTGAGAAGCTGTTTGAGGCGCTGCTGAGCCGCGAGGAACTGGCGACTGCGATCGACGAGGGCGGCTATTTCCGCATACCAGCGGACGGACGCGACCTGAACTATTCGAAGTTCGTGGAGCAGGGTGAGAAGCGCCTCAACCGCACTGAGGATTACAACTCGCACAACACCGAGCGGCTCGACGTGGAGGGCATGAAGGCGCTCCTACTGAAGGTCGAGTATGTCCGACGCGCCGCAAGCGGCGACACCGCCGGTCCGGAGAACTGAGGCCGTGCGGATTGCGATCACCGGCGCTGAAGGCTTCATCGGGCGCAACCTGGATGTTCGACTGGGAGAGACCGGCCAGACCGACATCGTTAGGATCGTGCGGAGCACGCCGCGGGACGAACTTTCACGCCGTCTCGCGGGTGTGGACCTCGTCTTCCACTTGGCGGGTGTGAACCGGCCGACCAATCCGGCGGAGTTTGCGACCGGAAACGCCGACTTCACCGCGGAGTTGTGCGATGTGCTGGCAGGCTTGGCGAAACCGCCCCGGATTGTGGTCTCGTCCTCGACACAGGCAGCGCTTGACAATCCCTACGGGCAGAGCAAGCGCCGCGCCGAGGAGATCGTCAAAGCCTACGGCGCCAGGACAGGCGCGGGCGTCAACATCTTCCGACTAACCAACGTCTTTGGCAAGTGGTCGCGCCCGAACTACAACTCGGCGGTCGCGACCTTCTGCCACAACATCGCGCACGGCCTGTCGATCACCATCAACGACCCGGGGGCGCCGCTTCGCCTAGTCTACGTCGACGACGTCGTTGAGGCATTCCTTTCGCTCGCGCGTGACGAGGCTGCGCCCGGCGGGTTCCTCGAAGCTGCGCCCGTCTACGAGACGACGGTCGGCGCGGTCGCCGATATGATTCGCTCGTTCGCGGCAAGCCGCGACGACCTGACGACGCCACCCGTTGGCACCGGCCTCGCTCGCGCGCTGCACGCGACCTATCTGAGCTTCCTTGCACCTGCCGCCTTCACCTATACCGTACCGGTTCATACCGACCCGCGTGGCAGCTTCGTGGAGATGCTAAAGACGCGCGACAGCGGGCAGTTCTCCTATTTCACCGCCCATCCTGGCATCACCCGCGGCGAGCACTATCACCACTCGAAGACGGAAAAATTCCTTGTCATCAAGGGGACGGCGAGCTTCGGTTTCCGCCAGATCGTTACCGGCGAGACCTTCGAACTAGTGATCCATGGTGGCGAAGCGACGATCGTGGAGACGATCCCCGGCTGGGCACACAACGTGACCAACATCGGTGACGACGAGTTGATCGTCATGCTGTGGGCGAATGAGATCTTCGACCGCACCCGTCCCGACACCATTGCAGCGAAGGTGAAGCCGTGAAGAAGCTCAAGGTTATGACCGTAGTTGGAACGCGGCCGGAGCTCATCCGGCTGTCGCGCGTGATGGCAGCGCTCGACCACCACTGTGACCACGTGCTGGTGCATACCGGCCAGAACTATGACTACGAGCTCAACCAAGTGTTCTTCGACGACCTCGGCGTCAAGAAACCGGACCACTTTCTCAACGCGGCCGGCGCTGGCCCGTCCGAGACGATCGGCAACATCATAGGGGCGGTCGACAACGTACTGGTCGAGGAGATGCCGGACGCGATGCTGGTGCTGGGCGACACCAACTCCTGTCTGTCGGTCATCCCCGCCAAGCGCCGCAAGGTGCCGGTCTTCCACATGGAAGCGGGCAACCGCTGCTTCGACCAACGCGTGCCGGAGGAGATCAACCGGCGGATCGTCGACCACACGGCGGACGTTAACCTGACCTACAGCTCGATTGCTCGCGAATACCTTCTGCGCGAGGGCCTGCCGCCGGACCTGGTAATCAAGACCGGCAGCCCGATGTTCGAGGTATTACATCACTACCTGGACTGCATCGACGCCTCCGACGCGCTTGCCCGGCTCGGCCTTGAAGAAGGCCGCTACTTCGTGGTCAGCGCGCACCGCGAGGAGAACATCGACACCGACCGCAATTTCGGTCGACTGGTGGGCATCCTTAACGGTGTCGCCGAGGATTATGGGCTACCCGTGGTGGTCTCGACCCATCCGCGCACTATGAAGCGCGTCGAGGCAACGGGGTCTAAGTTCCACGAGTTGGTGCGCCTGATGAAGCCGCTTGGCTTCCACGACTATGTGCGGCTGCAGAAGTCAGCTCGCGCGGTGCTGTCGGACAGCGGCACGATTAGCGAGGAGGCCTCGATCCTCAACTTCCCGGCGCTGAACCTGCGCGAGGCGCATGAACGGCCGGAGGGTATGGAGGAGGCCGCCGTGATGATGGTCGGGCTGTCGCCCGACCGCGTGCGCCAAGCCCTTGCCATTCTCGACACACAGCCGCGTGGCGCCGAACGCGGCCTGCGCCTCGTCGCCGACTACTCGATGCCGAACGTCTCGGATAAAGTCGTGCGCATCATCCACAGCTACACCGACTACGTGAACCGCGTCGTCTGGCGCCGCTACGACTGAGGCCGCCTTGCGCATTCTCATCCTAACGCAATACTTCTGGCCGGAGAATTTTCGGATCAACGATCTCGCGTCCGACATGATCGCGCGCGGTCACGAGGTCACCATTCTCACCGGCCTACCCAACTACCCGTCGGGTAAGGTGTTTGGAGAGTACAGGTCGAGCCCGCAAGAGTTCGCCCGCTTCAACGGCGCTGAGGTTATCCGTATCCCCATGCTGTCGCGCGGGAAGGGCAGCCTGCGCCTGATAGCGAATTATGCAAGCTTCGTTTTGTCCGGCCTGACCGTCGGCGCCTGGAGGCTGCGTGGCCGCAGGTTCGATTCGATATTTGTCTTTATGATCTCGCCAATCACGGCCGTGCTGCCGGCAATCCTCCAGCGCCGGTTGAAGCGGGCGCCGCTGTTCGTGTGGATCCTCGATCTTTGGCCAGATACGCTGGAGGCGGTTGGCGCTGTGAAGTCGCCGCGCCTGCTGGCGCTGGTTGGCAGACTGGTGAGCTACATCTACCGCCGCACCGACCACATCCTCGTTCAGTCGCGTTCTTTCATGGACAATGTGCGCACCTATGCGGGCAAGGATGCGACGGTGAGCTATTTCCCCGGCTGGGCCGAGCCGATCTTCCAGCAGGGCGCGAAGGAGATTGCCAAAGCGTCGGAAGTCCTCCGGTACGCTGACAGCTTCAACGTGCTTTTTGCCGGCAATGTCGGCGATGCGCAGGATTTCCCCGCAATCCTAGATGCGGCGGAAGCGCTTCGCTCCGACGCGAAGGTGCGTATCCTGGTCGTCGGTGACGGACGGATGAGACCGTGGGTGGAAAACGAGATCGAACGGCGCGGCCTTTCAGACCGCGTGATCCTGCTTGGACGCTTCCCGCTGGAGCGAATGCCCTCCTTCTTCACCACCGCCGACGCGCTGTTGGTCTCGCTCAAGCGCGAAAAGATCTTCGCCATGACCATACCCGGCAAGGTGCAGAGCTATCTTGCCGCCGGTGTGCCGCTTGTGGGCATGCTTGACGGCGAGGGGGCTCGGGTGATCGAGGAGGCAGGCGCCGGTGTGGTTAGCCCGTCGGGGGACGGCGCTGCGCTCGCACGTAACATCGAGGCCTTGGCCGCTATGCCGCCAAAAGATCGCGCCGCCATGGGCGCAAACGCGAGGACCTACGGCCTCGCCGAATTCGACCGCACACAGCTTCTCGATGGTTTGGAGGCGAAGATGCGAAATGCGGGGATGGGCAGCGAAGCGTGAAAATGGCTCGGTTTCCTCAAGAAGATCGTGAACGATGCCGCTGAATCGATCCGCCATCGTTTCGGCGTTCCTTTTCACGGTCGCGAACGGTGCGTTCGGTGCAATACCGCTGATTTTTCTACCTTGGCTAACTCGAGTTTTAAGTCCGACTGAGTATGGTCTCGTGACGATGTTCACCATCGTAAGTCAACTCTTTACGGCTCTCACCGGACTAAGTGTTCAAGGTGCTGTTGGCATACGTTACTTCAAGCGCGATGAAATCGACTTTCCCCGCTACGTGGCCAGTTGCATGGTGGTTTTGATCGGAAGCACGCTGTTCGTGATCGCCCTCGTCCTTGCAACAATGCCGGTTGTGGAGCGCGTCACGATGCTCCCCGCGAAGTGGGTTGTAGCGGCAATCGTTGTGTCGAGCTGCCAGTTCGTGATCCAGATTCAGCTCGCGATCTGGCAGTCCGAGCGGGCCGCGGCCAAGTTTGCATCAATGAGGCTAAGCCAGGTGGGCCTGGACATTGTCGCGTCAGCCTCACTCGTGATTGCACTTAGTTACGCTTGGGAAGGCAGGCCGATGGGGGTGATGATAGCTTCGTTCGTGACTGCGGTTTGGGCGCTGTACCGCTTGAGGACCAATGGGTGGCTAAAGTTTCCGGCAGCGCGCGAGCATGTTGCAGACGCATTACGATTCGGAGTACCGCTTGTTCCCCATGCGCTTGGCGGCATGCTGATTGCCTTGGCGGATCGTCTTATCATTACGAACCTCTTGGGCCTTGCCGAGGCAGGCATATACACAGTTGCCGTCCAGATCGGCCTGGCCGTGCTTCTTATCGCGGACGGAATGAACAGAACGGTCGCCCCATGGATATTTGAGACGTTGAAGGACGATGATCCGACTGCCAAAATACGGATTGTGAGACTCGTTTATGCTTTTTTGGGGATCATGGCTTTGGGAGGTCTTCTCGCGGGCGCGATCGCCTACTACCTTTTGCCTCTCTTTGCCGGTGACGCATTCGGCGAGGCCGCTTCGTTCATGCCGATGATCGCATTGGGGCAGGCGGTCGGCGGCATGTATCTGATGATGTCCAACTTCGTCTTCTATGCCAGCGCCACTGCTCGCCTAGCGAGCGTGACACTCACAGCTGGGCTCTTGAACATCGGCATGTCCTACATGCTGGTGCGCAGCGTTGGCCTGCAAGGCGCGCCATTCGCGTTTCTTGCGGCTCAATTGGTACTGTTCGTAGGCACTTCTGTTCTCGCCATCCGAGTATCCGACCTGCCCTGGCTCAGCCCGCACAAAGTGCGAAAGCGCGTCTGACTTGCCGCTCAAGCGGAATCTATTTGGCAGCTGTTTGCTGGCGTTTCTGGGACGTGGCGCATGCGGCGCCGTAAGCCGGCCCATGCGATCACCACGGAAAAGACGATCGCGATATGAGGATGTCGCAGCAAGTTCTGGAACATGGATCCCGCCAGAATGAAGAGAGCGAGGGGGATCAGCGTATCGGACCACCGCAGTAGGAAAAGCGGTAGAAGGATCAGGGTCATATAGATCGCAAGACCGATCAAGCCTGTCCTGACAACAACTTCAAGGTACGAGTTGTGGAACGAGGCTGCCCCCAGATGGCCAACCCTATAGTCGAGCAAGACGCCGCCTACACCGGTCAAAGGACTCTCAAGCATTAGATCGATGGAACTCCAGAGGATGGCCAACCTGTCCGATATCAAGAGGAGGCGCGCCGCGAATTCGGAGTCGAATGTGCCGGCCAAGAGGATGGTAAGCAGCGCGGCGGCGCCGATAGAAGCGGTGATGACGGCGGCAAGTCGAATTGCGGTGTAGCGCTGCTGACGGAGCATGACGTGCCAGGCAAGGAAGATGGCGACAGCCAGAAATACTGTCCGCGACGTTGTCAAGATAGCGGCCATCAGGCACAGCAAACCGACCAGCCACCTACGCTGGAAGGTCATTGCTGCGATGAAGGCTATGCAAAGCATGGCCGCAAAGAAGTTCGGCCAATCCGGGAAGATGTCCGCACCCCAAAGCCGGAACTCTGGAACTGAGAAGACCAGCATTCCCGCCCACCATGGCAGAAGGAAAACGGATGCAACGATGATCAACGCCGCCTGCACGGCCATCGCGTCGACAAAGCCTTTGAAAAAGCGCCCATAGTTAACGATCGCAAAGAGGTGGCTCGGGAAATCTGCACAGCTAGGATAAGTGGAATTTCTGCCTGACTTCGGCTTAGATGCCGGGAACAGGAGAGACCATGACGAGACGACCCCGCCGGAACCACAGCCCGGCTTTCAAGGCAAAGGTGGCGCTCGCCGCCATTCGAGGTGAGCAGACGCTGGTGGAATTGTCCCAGCAGTTCGACGTGCACGCCAACCAGATCAAACAGTGGAAAGACCAGCTTCTTGAGGGGGCGACAGGCGTTTTCGGCGATGGAACGAGGACGGAACCAGCGGGTCCGACCGTCGACGTCAAAACGCTGCACGCCAAGATCGGCGAACTGACACTGGAGAATGATTTTTTATCCGGTGCGCTCGGCAAGGCGGGATTGCTGGGCGGAAAGAAATGATCGTCCGCGAGCACAAGCTATCCGTGGTGCGCCAGGCGAAGCTTCTCGGCTTCAGCCGTGGCAGCGTCTACTATTCTCCACGTCCGGCGCCTGATGGCGACCTTGCCCTGATGCGGCGGATCGATGAACTGCATCTCGACTACCCGTTCGCGGGAAGTCGGATGTTGCAAGGGCTCTTAAGAGGAGAAGGGCTGGAAGCTGGGCGGCTGCACGTCGCCACGCTGATGAAGAAGATGGGCATTGAGGCGATCTATCGCCGCCCAAACACCTCGAAACCAGCGCCTGGGCACAAAATCTACCCCTATCTTCTGCGCAAGCTGGCGGTCACGAGACCCAACCAGGTCTGGGCGATGGACCTGACATATGTTCCGATGGCGCGGGGCTTCGTCTATCTCTGCGCCGTCGTCGACTGGTTCAGCCGGAAGGTCCTGTCATGGCGGCTGTCGATCACAATGGAAGCAGCCTTCTGCATCGAAGCCGTCGAAGAGGCACTTGCTCGTTATGGCAAGCCCGATATCTTCAATACGGATCAGGGATCGCAGTTCACCTCCATCGACTTCACTGCCGTGCTGAAGAAGGCGGAGATCGCCATCTCGATGGATGGCAAGGGCGCGTGGCGGGACAATGTCTTCGTCGAGCGGCTCTGGCGTTCGATCAAATATGAGGAAGTCTACCTCCATGCCTACAAGACTGTGTCCGAGGCCCGCGTCGGCATTGGCCGATATCTGACCTTTTACAACGCCAGACGCCCACATTCATCCCTTGACCGGCAGACGCCGGATCAGGCCTACTTCAACGCGCTGGCACCAATGATGGTGGCGGCATAATCGAGGCGGAAATCCACTTAGCAAAACGCCCGAAACTGTTCAGACAAACCGAGCCACCTCTCAAGACCGCAGATAAAAAAGAGGTAGAAAAAACTCGTTGTGCTAATCCGGGCGGGGTCGAGCAATTCCCGATAGGGGCTGGAAAGGCTGGACAGAATGGCAATAGCGCACATCAAAATGCCGGCTGCGGCGGCGAAGAGCGCAATATCACTGAGCGGCCTCGTCATCCGCATGAACAGTGCCATAACGCAAATCAAAAGGATAGCGAATGCAAACAAGTAATAGGGTACGGTCGGATAGCTTATAGGAATTGCGGCCAGAACACCCAGCCAGTAAGCGAGGCGATCGTCGCTCGGCGTTCTATCGTGCACGATCACGGTTCTCAAGGCGACCTCGCCAGGGGCCTCTTTAGCCCCAAAAGTGCTTCATGTTGGCGTTGCTGTTCCTCGTCAAATCTATTGCCAAGAGCGCTGGCTGGGTTGCCCGCGACGATACTGTAGGGGGCAACATTCCTCGTTACAACTGAACCCGCTGCTACGATCGCGCCTTGGCCCATCGTGATACCGTTGAGGATAATGGCCCCATGACCGATCCAGCAATTGTCTTCGATCGTGGTTCGGCGCCAATGTTCTCGCGGCGCGGCGAATGTGGCTATTCCTGGGGTGCGAAAGATGTGGTCACCTCCAACAATGGCAACATTGTTTGCCAACATGACATCATTTCCGATTGAAATGTCTCCGTCCAGGTATGAGTAAGCGCCGATATAAACATCTGTTCCAACAGATACGCGGCCTTTGGAGACAAACAATCGCTTGCCTAAACGAACGTTCTCGCCGACCTCACGAAAGTCGTAGATTAGATTAATCTGGAACCATGTGAGCGTTCTTATCGCAAGTCGCTTAAGACGAACTCTCATCACTCCCGCCTCGCTGCACCGTGGGATTTCACCCAGCCTTCGATCGTTGGTGCAAGGGTTTGCAGATCGAAATGTTGATACTCGCCTTCCAGATAGAGCTCAGGGGAGAAGGAGACGTCCTTGAAAACGGCGATGTCCCCCGCGCCGATCAGATCATAGAACGCGGTGGAATTGATCATCAAGAAGAGGCAGCGGCCAAACTCAATATGATTCCACTCTGTAGCAACACTGCAGTCTCTCAATCTTCCGCTTAGGTGCTGAGGGTTCGCATTGGGATGTACCTTCACATATTTGGAGACATGGGCCGGAAGCTTCAGCGCGTCTAAGCGTTCCATGATCTGTTCTTCTACATCGGCTTCCGCCGGCAGCCCCGCACCGCGGAAGTCCTGATGAACGAAAACCACTGACGCGCGGCCGTTCGTCGGAGACGGCGGTTCCGCCAGAACGAAGTTAGCGGTCTGCCGAGGTACGAATTGCGTTTCCGGAGAGCTCCGGCCGTAAAATTCTCGCTGGCTGGCCGTAAGGTACCTGAAGTGACTGTAGGCCGTGCGCGGACAATAAAATCCAACACCATGAGCTGAGTTCACATAGTGCAGGCCGGCCACGCGGAATGCCTGACCTGCGGCTACGGCACCAAGCTCGAACTCGTCGCTCGTGAAGACAGGCCCAGCGCCAGATCGGACGACCTCCGAAGCAAAGTCGACAAACGCGTCGCGTTCGAACTTCGCCATGGCGAGAGCACGGTCGTTTCCCCCGGCAGCAATGAGACCGGCTGCTGAGGAAAGACGATAGGGCAGGCCATCTCGCGTCCAGTCGATCCGCTGGCGCCTCAACTCGTCGAGGAATTCCTTCTGGCGGTGCCGATTGAGCGGAAAGGGGAAAACGCGAACCTGAGCGTTCTTGACCTCACGTGCGTACATCTTCAGCGTCACTTCGACCCACGCGCGAACCACCGCCTTACCCCCGACATAGGGCCTCCGCCTCATCCTATAAAGACGGTGAGCGATCGCTTTTGCTGCTGTTGTCAAGGCTGCCCTTCTGCTGACCAGTTCCGCGTTAAGGCTCTGATTCTCAACGATCGGCATCTGAGGCCGGAAGCGTCTCAAAACGGCACTGATGTTCGGCGCTACCTGCAGTTCCGTGACGGCTTCTGGATCTCTTTCAAAGACGAACAATGCTGCACTCACATCGCGAATAAGGGGCGACTTCAGAGCCAGCAGATTATGTAGCACCGGTTCAACCCCGGGGGAGGTGCATATTGCCTGCGCGTACGCACCTGCCAGATCGTAATGCGCTTGCCGTTGGAAAACGTCTGCGGATAATTCCTCCCGCAGGCTCCAACCATCAACGGAACGGCCATCGGCAAACCGGACGATAACTGAGCGCGCTGTCACGTCGCCGACCTCGGCTCGCTTTCGCCGAACGCATCAATAGCGCGGCTCAGATCGTCTGGCTTTCCGACATCAAGCCAATATTCGTGCAAGGGGAACGCGACCCGGCGGTCGGGGTGGACTTGGTCGAAGAGGGAGGGCATGTCGAAAAAGCGATCGGGCGGGATCAGGTCCAAGATCTCGGGACTGATGACGTAGATGCCGGCGTTGACGAAGAAGTCGAAGACCGGTTTTTCCGAAAAGCCAGTGATGTGGTGTTTTCTCACGTCCACCACGCCGTAAGGCACCTGATATTGGTAGCGGTTAAGGCCCATCGTCGCCAGCGCGGCGTTCTCGTAGTGGAAGGCCAGCATTTGGCCGAAGTTTATTGATGTGAGGATATCGCCGTTCATCACGATCAGCGGCTTTTCCGGCCGCTCCCCCAGCAGCGACAGCGCCCCGGCAGTGCCCATGCGCTTGGTTTCGCGGACATAGTCGATCTGAAGGCCAAACGCCGCGCCGTCGCCAAAATGGCCCTCGATGATTCCGGCGAGATGATTGACACACAGTGACACCTGACGGAAGCCCTGCTCGCGGAAACGCTCCAGAATTCGCTCCAAAATCGGGCGCCCGCCCACCTCAATCATCGGCTTCGGCACCGTCTCAGTGATCGGGCGCAGGCGCGTGCCGAGCCCACCTGCCATGATGACGACCCGGTGCGCGGCGGGATCGGGGAGCTCAATCTGGTCAGCGAGGTGCAGGCCGACCACAACACCCTCTGCGTCCACCACTGGCATCTGGAAGATCATCTCGCGCTTCAGAATGGCGGCGATTTCGGCCATCGGGGTGCCGAGCGGGACGGAGCGAGGATGGCGGTGCATCACGTCGCCGGCGGTGGATTCCAGCGTCGCGCCTCGCAGGATCGCGCGTCGGATGTCCCCATCGGTGATTGTGCCGATCAGGCGGAATTGCTCATCGACGACCAGCGCGATCTGGCCGCCACTCGCCTCGATGCGGGCGACGGCGTCAGCGAGCTTGTGCGTCTCGCTCAAACTGATCGATTTCAGCGTGCTCGTGTCCATTCTGTTCCTGACCTTTTGCGGCCCCGTGTACTTGCCATTAGCGCGCCGGCGTTCCCTTGACCAAGGCTCCGGCTGCTACCCCGCGGACCACCGTTGACCCGGCGGCGACAGTCGCGCCGCGCTCGATGCGCAGGTTCTGCAGGATGACTGCGCCGGCTCCGACGTGGCAACCGTCCTCAAGTAAAATGCCGCCCGACAAGACGGCGCCGGGGGCAACATGGACATGATCGCCGATCCGGCAGTCGTGGTCGATGGAGGCGCGCGTGTTAACGATAACGTTGCGGCCAATTTCGACTCGGGGCTGGATCACAGCACCTGCCATCACGATGGTGCCCTCGCCGATAAGCGCCGACCTGGCAACGATCGCTGACGGGTGAATTGCGGTAAGGGGCGCGAGGCCGGCGGCTTCGCCCGCAATGAAGAGCCGCGTGCGCAGCTCGCCCCCACCCCTAGTTGAGCCGACCGCGACGATGTAATGAGTGAGGAGGCGTGAGGCAACAAGATGCGGAAGATCCGCATCCGTCCCGATGCACGGCAGACCGAGAATAGGTTGCGCAGCGCCCGTTTCGTCGGTGAATCCGGCGATCTCCATATCAGCGGCGGTGCTCACAATTGCCTGCAAGGCATCGATCACGACGACGGCATGCCCGCCACCGCCAATGCAGACGATCCGTCTCGTCATGTCGCGAGGAAGCGTTCGAGGATCCTTTGGCCGGCCCGGCCGCTGCGCTCTGGATGGAACTGCAGCCCGATGATATTGTCCCGACGTATCGCCGCGGTTACCTCAAGCCCGTCATAGTCAACATGCGCGATGCGCTGGGCCGGATCGGCCGGAATGCAATGATAGGAGTGGACGAAGTAGACGGCATCGCCCGTCTCATTCGCGCCTTCGAGCGGCGTTGCCTCCCAGTCCTCGCCGTTCGATGGTAGGAGCGACGCCCAGCCGATATGCGGCACGCGCAGATGCTGGCCTGATGGACTCTGTGGCGCGATGCGCTCGACGGAGCCGGGCACGAAGCCCAGCCCTTCGGTGTTGCCAAACTCGCTGGAGCGGTCCATAAGCACCTGCATGCCAATGCAGATGCCCAAGAATGGGCGCCCGGTAGAAACGAATTCCCGCAGTGCGTCGGAGATTCCCTTGCTGTGAAGTGCGTCCATGGCGCGTGCAAATGCGCCGACGCCCGGCAAGATCAGGCGGTCAGCGTTACGGATGGCCATTAGGTCGCCCGTCAACTCCGCCTCGCTGCCGATGGCGCGCAATGCGTTGCAAACCGAGAAGACGTTTCCGATGCCGTAGTTGACGACGATTGTGCCGCTCATGCCACCTTCTCCAGTCCTACGTGCCGAGTGCTGATGCCCGCTGCGTGGCAGGCATCGCGGAAATCGCCGAGCGTGTGCTTTTCAAGGTGCAGATCACGGGCGACGGCGACGGCACTGACGTCCGGGTTCTTCAGCACGTCGACAACGTGGCGCGGATTGCCTACACCGCCGGATGCGATGACCGGAATGTCGACCTCGCGGGCGATAGCGGAGATCAGTGCCGCATCCATGCCGCGACCGGTTCCGTCTTGGTCGATGGAGGTGACGAGAAGCTCACCCGCGCCAAGCTTTTGACCCTCGACAGCCCAGGCCACTGCGTCGCGGCCCGAATGGTTGCGGCCGTTGTCGGTCATAGCTTCCCAGCCGCCGGTTACCTGCTTCTTCGCCTCGATCGACAGAACGGTGGCCTGCGAGCCGTAGGTATCGGAGATCGCGCGCAAGATGTCAGGATCCTGCGTGGCGGCCGTGTTGACGGCGACCTTGTCGGCACCGACCGACAGCATCTCCCGGACTGCCTCCAAGCTGCGGATGCCACCGCCCACTGTAATCGGGATGAAGACTTCCGAGGCGACTTCGCGCACGATGCCCGAAAGGTTATTCCGGCCATAAAGGCTGGCAACGACGTCCATGTAGAGGAGCTCATCGGCACCTTGCTCGTAGTACAGCTTCGCGCGCTTCTTGGGGTCCCCCACTTTTCGCCAGCCTTCCAGATGTATGCCCTTGATCAGGTGCTCCATCTTCACGTCGAGGCGTGCAATCAGCCTTCTATTCATTATGGGTCTCAGTTTTCCTGGAAGACGGTGCGGCGCAGCTTCCACTCGCCGTTGTCATAGGCCCAAAGATGCGGTGAACGAAACCGGTTGGCGAGGGCGTCGAAGTAGTCGCGATCCATAATAGGATCTTCGAACTGGGCGGAAGCCTCCGGGAACATCTCGGACGGCAGGCTCAGATACTCGAACAGTTCTTCGGCGAAGCGCTCGGGGAACTCGCCGTCATAGCGCTTTACAAGCGCCACGCCTTCCTCGCGCTCGATGTCGCCAGAGCGGATCTCCTGCGCAGCATCGTAGCTGGTGCGACCAATGCCGAACTTCACATGGGTGGTATAATAGTGCAGGTCGTCGATACGGTCGTCAATCGAGTTGTACTTGGAATACGTGCCGGGAGTACGTTCCGGCGAGGCCTCGAAGCCGCCGTGCTCGACGGCGAAGTAATACGCCGCCTGCGGGTGCCACTTCAAATAGTAGCCGAGATAGTGGACCTCGATTCCCTTTTCTTCCAGAATGCGTGGATCAGACGGCATGTATGCGGACAGATCCGCCTTGCGGACGCCGAATTTCGACTGGAGATCGGCGACGGACACGCCGCCCAGATAGGTCTCCTCATCAGAGGCCATCGAGAAATAGTCGTAGTCGCGCTTAGCGCTTTCGTTGTCGGCGATCGGGTTGCCATATTCCGCCTCGTTCTCGCCGTAGAATATCAGCGGGATGCCCATCTTTGCCGCGAAGCCCGGCGCGAAGCCCTTCTGGCCGATGATGAAGGGCTGAAACGGGTGAAACAGGTTTTCCACGGCCAGCCGCGTCATCAGGCGTTTGACGCGGCCATTCGGCGTCATGAGATAGTTGTCGAAGCCGGAGTGAATCCAGCGGTTGAAATTACGCCAGCCCCAGTCGGTGTAAATGTGCGGGGCCCAGGTGCAGGTTAACGGGTTCATGCCAAATTCGTATTTCAGCATCCACGACTGGTAGAACGAATCCTTGCCGCCGGAGCCGGGAACGAGGCAGTCATAGGAGCCGTTGCGTGAGCGGTACCTGTCGCACAGTGCGACCAGTTCGGCGCGGCGGCGATCCCAATCAATCACCGCGTGCTTGCGCTCGGCATTGCGGCAGGCGTCGCAGACGCCCTCATCGTCGAAAGCAATTACGGTCTTCTTACTCTCAGCCGTGTGCTTGTACTCGACCGCCGAATTCGGCCGCTGATTCGAGATCACGCATTTACGGCAAAATTGAACGTGTTGAGGAAGACCATACTTAGTTGCACTCGGTGCCACGTCTGGGCCGTACAGCGACAGGTCGATCGATTCTCTCCGGGGATCGGGATAAATCATACTGGGACCTTCTTGTAGTTTCTCGATTTTAGCGTTGCGCTACTAGCCGCCCACTTCATTGTCAATCCAGCATCGACCAGTCGAGCGGCTCACCCATCTTGACAGAGCGGCTCAGGCGCATCCCGGGCAATCGGGAAAAATCGGCCGGAGAGATGCCTGTTGCAGGGCGCAAGAGAACGCAGTCCTCCATCCCCAGAACTTCTCCCGCCTCAAGGTCTCGTGCCGCTTTCACACCCCGTCTAACGAGTGAACGAGCTTCCAGTTCGGCTGCGCGCGGTACCTTATGGCCGTCGCCCATGATCGCCTCTACCGTTGCAATCGAGTCGATCATTGCCCGTAGCTCGTTCGGCTCCAGGGACGCCGCATGATCCGGCCCCGCCATGGTGCGGTCGAGGGTGACATGTTTTTCAATAACAAGTGCACCGGATGCGACGGCAATCGGCGGTACAAGAATGCCCTGTGTGTGATCTGAATATCCAACCGGAACGCCAAGTTCCGCCGCCATGGTCGCCATTGCACGCAGATTCACGTCGTCCAGCGCTGTTGGGTAGGCACTTGTACAATGAAGAACCACCAGCCGGGGGAGGCCCCCAGGATCCTTGGGCAGATGCGCGGGCATGGCTTCATGTAGGGTCTGCACTGCTGCACGCACCTCACGTAAATCGGCCATCCCGGTCGACAAGATGACAGGCAATCCGCGCCGCGCGCAGTCCTGCAGATAGGGGATGTTCGTCACCTCACCGGAAGGCACCTTGATGCGGCGAATGCCGATGGTGCACAGCAGATCGAGGGAAGCGCTATCGAACGCTGTCGACATAAACTCTATCCCACGATCGGCGCAGTGCGCCGCAATCTTGTGGTGATCCTCATCGCTTAGTTCGAGCTTTTTAAGCATAGTGTGCTGGTCGTCACCCCCGGCGACCTTTTGATAGGCAACCGTCGCGGTGTTGCGCGCGGTGATCGTATCTGCCTTGAAGGTCTGAAACTTTGCTGCCTGCGCGCCTGCCGTTGCAGCCGCATCAACGAGCTTCAAGGCCAAATCAAGACTGCCGTTATGATTGACGCCGATTTCGGCGATCACGAATGTCTTCATCACTCCATCCTTTCCCGGCAGCAAGGCGTTTCACGAAGCTGTTACAGGCACTGCTCTGCGGTGGCAAGCCGGACATCCCATAGTGGCGCACAGGTTCCGATTACCGGCGCGATAGATGTTGCGTATGTGATTTCAGCACCGCCGTTTTCCTGCTTACGCCGTCGCCAAGCACC
Organism: Pseudorhizobium banfieldiae; assembly: GCF_000967425.1. NCBI lineage: Bacteria > Pseudomonadati > Pseudomonadota > Alphaproteobacteria > Hyphomicrobiales > Rhizobiaceae > Pseudorhizobium > Pseudorhizobium banfieldiae. Next base: position 3,052,472 of record NZ_FO082820.1, on the reverse strand, counting down.
TTCTGCCAGGGCGGCAGCTAAACTGCCAGCGGAGCGCGCTATGACCCATGGATTACGCTATGTGAGATTTCCTCGACCTGTTGCGTTTAGTTGCTTCTACGGTCAAGAAGGCAGGAATCGAAGGTGTCGGCGCTGTGCCCGCAACCGGTTCAACTTAACCTCCTGTTCATTGCGAGCCGTTCATGGCAGCAAGATGGTATTATAGAAATAACACTCCTCCGCGTAGAGAAGCCATGCGTCGATTACTAATTACAACTGCGGGCCGTTCAGATTATGGGATCTATCATTCGATCCTCAATCGTATCGAGGCGGAGCCAGAGCTCGACTATTCCCTACTCGTCACCGGGCAGCACCTTTCGACAGCCGGTGGTGAGACGGTGCGCGAGATCGAGCGTGACGGTCGACCCATCGCCGCGCGCATTCCTCTTCCGGAAACCATGTCCAACTGCGCCGCCGTCGCTGATGCTATGGCGGCAGCGCTCGCAGGAACAGGCGCACTTCTCGCTAGGGGCGCGTTCGATATCGCAGTGGTGCTTGGCGATCGTTTCGAAATGTTCGCTACGACGGCAGCCTGCGTACCCTTCAACATTCCTATTGCTCATATCCACGGCGGCGAAGTTTCATTCGGCGCGGTCGATGATTCTCTCCGCCATGCCATGACGAAAATGGCGCATCTGCACTTTGTTGCAACTGATGACTACGCGCGCCGTGTTCGGCAAATGGGCGAGGAAGACTGGCGGATAATGGTTTCGGGCGCGCCTGCGCTCGACACGATCATGAATGCAAACCTCCCTGACCGAGCGGCACTCTCTAGTAAATTCGGCATTTCTCTCGACGAGCCGCCTCTGCTCGTGACCTTCCATCCCGTCACTCGACAGTTTGGAGAGGCCGGACACCAAACACGCGCGCTGCTGGCTGCGCTCGAGGCGGTGGATCACCCCGTCGTACTAACCGCGCCTAATGCGGACGTCGAAAGCGACGTCATCCGCATGCTCATGACGGATTTTGTAAGGCGGAGGCCTGGCCGCTCTTGGCTTGTCGAGAGCTTTGGTGCACTGAACTACCTCGCTATGCTGCGCGAGTCACGAGCAATGGTTGGGAACTCATCGAGCGGCTTGATCGAGACACCGGGTTTCCAACTTCCAACTGTCAATATAGGTGATCGCCAAAAGGGGCGCACGCGCGCCGCCAATGTGATCGACTGTGCGGCCGATAAGAACGCCATCGAGGCTGCCATCTATAAGGCCATCGGTCCGGTTTTTCGTGCCTCACTGGCGAGCATGGCCAATCCTTATGGCGACGGGCACGCGGCAGACCGCATCGTTAGCCGGTTGCGAGATATACCTATAGACCATCGGCTGATCGCAAAGAGCTTTGTCGATCTATAGAGCAGACGATTCAAACCATTCGAGCACCGTTTCGATTACCTTATCTTGTTCAGCTCTCGTCAGATGTGTAGAACACGGTAGCGTAACGACTCCCCGCCACAAGGTATCGGTGACCGGCATTTTGGTGCGTGGAGCGGAGGCATAAGGCTTTTGGTCATGCATCGGTTTCCAAAAGGGCCGGGCATCGATACTCTTCTCGCGCAGATAGGCACGCAGAGCTCGGCTTTTCTCGCCTCCATCTTCGCCTTGAAAGGCAAATCCAGAAAACCAGGCTGGACTCGTTGCATATTCCGGATCCGGAAATGGTCCAATGCCATTCAACCCGCGAAAACCTTCTTCGTAGCGAGCTGCGATACGGCGCTTCGCGGCAACGAACTCGTCCAGCCGTTCCATCTGCGCACATCCAACGGCCGCCTGCAGATTTGTCATGCGATAGTTAAAGGCAACAACGTCATGGTCGTAGTCTGTTCCGACGCGACCGGTCGTGGTCAAATGGCGAAAATGCGCCAGAACAGCGTCGGAGTCACCCGCTACTGCACCGCCGCCACCAGCCGTAGTCGTCTTGTTGCCGTTGAAGGAGTACATCGTAAGGTCGGCACCGAGTGCTCCGGATTTTCTACCTTTATATAGCGCGCCAAGCGCAGCAGCGCCGTCGACGACGACCTTCAGGCCGTATTCGCGCGCGGTCGCGAGAATTGGATCCATGTCTGCCGGGATGCCCAGTGTAAATACTGGCACGATTGCGGAGACACGCCGACCCGTCTTGGCGTGGAAAATCTGGCCATCGTGTCGCTGGGTCTCTTCAGCAAGTTCGCGTGACAACAGTGCAGGGTCGAGCGTCCAACTCGCAGGGTCGACGTCAAACAGCCATGGAGTAGCGCCGGTATGCGAAATTGCGTTGGCGGACGCAATGAACGTTAGCGCTGGGCAAATGACAAGATCATCGCGCTGGACGCCGACTGCAATGAGTGCGGCATGAAGAGCAGTCGTGCCTGCCGACGTCGCAACGGCACCTTGTGTCCCTGCAGCCTCCGCGACCATTGTCTCGAAGCGACTGACGAAAGGACCTATGGTGGATACAAAGGTCGAGGAAACGCACTCTGCCAGGTACCTCCCCTCGTTGCCTGAGATATTCGGGACGCAAAGCGGTATCATCTGTCTTCCTCGGAGAGTTCTTGTCTTATCAGCCTAGGTCGTCCTGAGGGGGCCGTAAATTAGCCCATGCGTACCCGGTCGCCGCTGCCAGCGCGCCGGAAAACCGTGCAGTAGATCAAGTGTAGATCACCAAGGAATGACCGGTTGGCGAGATATTCAGCGTCCTTATCGGCGAGCCGGACAGGATCTGACATGTCGATGTTGTTCACTTGCGCCAAGCCGGTGATTCCCGGCAACAATGCCAGCACACCTCGCTGCCGACGCTCCTCGATCAGTTCTGCCTGCGTCGGGAGGCATGGCCGCGGACCCACGAAGCTCATCTCACCACGGATGATGTTCCACAACTGCGGAAGCTCGTCCAATTTGCTTCTACGCAATAACGCGCCGACACGTGTGATGTGCGCACCGCTTGCGTGATGGGTTGGTACGTTGGGCGCATTCACAGTCATGGTGCGCAACTTGTAGCAACGGAATAGCCGCCCATCCAGTCCGACACGTTCCTGTGAAAAGATCACCGGACCTTCCGACTCTCGCCGGATCAAAACCGCGAGGACTGCAATCACGGGCGCTGCAAAAATGAGACCGATTAGTGCGCTCGAGAGATCAAACACCTTCTTCATTTCAGATTGCACGTACTTCCATGTCGCGGGCTACCTGCACCTTGGAAGCGAGATCCGCAGTGCTGTCCTTGTATTCCGGAACAATATGGCGAAGCAGTTCCAGTGCGCGCTTTTCATCCTCGGCCAGTACCGCGGCCTCAATGCCATCTAACGTCCGCATCAGGAAAGCACTATCCACCACTCTGGGGTTCGCCACAACGTAACCATCCTTTGTTGTCGCGTCCTGTACTTCGCTCGGATCGAACAGCTCTTCATAAAGTTTCTCACCTGGCCGCAGCCCGGAAAACACAATGTCGATATCTGCGTTCGGTTTGAAGCCAGCAAGTTGGATCATCCGCTCGGCGAGATCGACGATCCTAACGGGATCACCCATGTCGAGCACTGTGATTTTCCCGCGCTCCGATTGCGCGTTGAGGCCATGAGCAGTGGCGTGCAAGACTAGCCGTACGGCCTCTGGGATCGTCATGAAGTAGCGCACGATGTTCGGATGCGTGACGGTAACGGGGCCGCCAGCGGCGATCTGCTCCTGAAAGCGCGGAACCACCGAACCATTGGAGCCGAGCACATTGCCAAAGCGTACTGTCTTGAAGCGGGTCTTTTGCGAGATCGCCAAATCCATGGTCTGGCAATAGGCCTCTGCCGCTCGCTTAGTCGCCCCCATAACGTTAGTCGGGTTCACCGCCTTGTCAGTGGAGATCATGATGAAGGTCGAGACATGATTCTCGATGGCCGCATCCACCACGTTACGGGTTCCAAGCACGTTGGTTTTTATGCCCTCGATCGGGTTCTCTTGAACGAGCGGAACATGCTTCAGCGCCGCTGCGTGGAAGACGACATCAGGCCGACACCGTGAGAATAGCTCGCGCAAGCGCGCCTTGTCGCGGACGCTGACCAGCCGTGTGACAACGTTGAGATCCGGATAAGCTTCCCTGATCTCCTTGTCGAGCATATAGGTGTTGTATTCCGAATTATCCGTCAGCACGAGCTGACGCGGGCGGAACTGGGCTATCTGACGCACAAGTTCCGATCCGATCGATCCGCCTGCGCCAGTCGCGAGGACACAGCGCCCGGAAATCAACGTCGCCACACTGTTGATGTCCGTCTCGACCTCGGCCCTACCTAGAAGATCGCGCAACTCGATCGGTTTCGGATCCATCAGTGTAGCGCTGGTCAGAGCCGCAGGGTCAGTAAGATCCGGGATACGCGTGACCTTCAAGCCCGCCGCCGTTGCTCGCTGGACGATGTCGCTCAGGCGCTGCCTACTGGGTGAATTCTCCGCAATGACCAACTCGGTCAAGGAGACACCGCGTTTCTCAAAGCGTTCGATCACCTCAGCTAAGTCACCAAAGCTGCCCACGACCTTGACGCCCTGGACTAGTTCCTTGCGTGAGGATTCTGCAGAATCCAGAATGCCTGCCACGTAAAACTTTGACTGGCGTGTACGCCGCCACGCTCGGATAAAGCTCTCGGCCGTATTCGTGAGGCCAAGAATTAGTACGTTTCGGGCACCTTCCTCCGGCCGGCGGCCCCCTAGCGGATTGAGCCAGTGTCCTTCAACCGCCAGCCGATAGACTAGTCGCGGCGTTACCAGTCCGACCACAAGCAGAAGCCCACTCAAGACAATGACACTGCGTGGTATGTGTGTACCGCGCGAGACAAGAAATGCACCTACCGTGTAGATAGCAACCGTCGCAGCAGCCGTCTTGACCAAGTTGAGCACGTCAGGGAGCGATACATAGCGCCAAGTTCCACGATGGACGTCGAATATGAACAGCGCAATGGCGAATAACCCGGTAAAGGCAGCGGCGTTCTCCCACAGCGCCGGTACAAAGTTGAGCGCAGTCGTGTCATATACGATGACGTAAGCGCCGTAGAAGGACGCCCACGCTACGGCGAGATCAAGCAAGACGCTAATCAATCTCCACGCCGCCAGTTTGAAACGTCTATTGAACATGAGCATTGTGCGTTCGTATCCTAAAGCGCGGCTACTATGGGCTGCGGCATGGGCATACAATGTGAAGCGATGCGAGACAACTATCAGTTCGCAGCACGTTTCTGACGACCCAGCGTTGGCCCCGAGGCGTCCGATTCTTCGCCACAAGAGGGAAGGCGGCCGACATCCTTACCTCAGTCTTCTTTCTGCAAGCTTGCAAATCAACTAGGGTCGCTGCGGCTAACACTGAAAGCAGATTAAAAGATGGCAAGAGTTCTCCTGACGGGTTCAACCGGTTTCGTCGGACGAAGGGTGGCCCGCACCCTAAGCTCCGCGGGTTTTTTGGTCACTCGAGCCGTACGAAGTACGGGCGATAAAGATGCGATCAAGGTCGGGTCGATAAACGCAGAAACCGACTGGCGCCCAGCACTCGATGGATGCGATGCCGTCGTGCATCTCGCCGCGCGAACACCGGCAGCCGGAGTAGATACAGAAGAGTTCACCGCGGTAAACGATCTAGGAACAGCCCGCCTTGTCGCGCAGGCGCGGGAAACAGGCGTTGAGAAGTTCATCTTGATGTCGAGCATTTTTGCCGTAACGGCGAATGCGAATGAGGAAGTTGTCGACGATTTCATGTCAACTTGCACAACTCTTCCCTACGGCCGTTCGAAGCTCGCTGCCGAAGCCCACGTTGCGGCTTTCGCCAGCGGAGGCAGGACCGGCATTTCGCTTCGCCCTCCGCTGGTCTATGACGCGACCGCTAAAGGCAATTGGTATCTCCTGCAAAAGCTTGCTGCGACGGGCCTGCCCTTGCCCTTTGGCCGAGCCCATAATCGGCGATCAATGATTTCGCTCGCCAATCTAACGGACGCGGTGCTCGTTGCCCTGCGAGGAGCGTGTCCGGAGCGTTCCGGAGCGTATGCGGTCGCCGACAACGAGAGCCTAAGCCTTTCGCAGATTCTTACGCGCCTGCGTGAGGGGATGGGAAAATCTCCCCGTCTGGTGCCTCTTCCCCTGAGCCTGCTTGAGGCGCCACTAAAGCTAGTTGGCCGCGGCGCCGTTACACAAAGCCTCTTCGGCACTCTGGAGATTAATTCGACGCGGTTTCGTCAGACGTTTGGCTGGTCGCCGCCTGAATCTGCGCAAGAGGCGATACTTCGTTCCGGCCGGGAGTTCTCCGATGTGCACTAGGGATGTACGGCGCGCTTCTTTGCGGACCTTCAGGCCCCAAGGAAGACGAATGGCGTATGTGACAGGATCTGCTCTGTCGCGGAGAGGTGCCGTAAATCGGAAGCTGACAACTAAGCGGCTCTGACCATCTTGCGCTGCGCCGGAAGCCGTACGAAATGATCATGTGGATGCTGGTAGCCGCGCGCTGCCTCCAAGCCTCCGCTCTATAATGTGATGCACCAACGTGGAAAAGGCGAGAGTAGTAATAACGGTCAGCCCGATTCGAAGTGAAGGATTATCCTTCACTAAAGGCGAAACTATCCCAAGATACATGATCGGGTGAAGTAGGTAGATTGGGTAGCTCAGCCTGCCGAGCCATTGGGCTACCCATAGTGTGTGGCCACTTGGCTCCTTCGCAAATGCCACGGAGGAGATCATTAGGAGCGTTGAAGACATCAATAGTGCGCCTTCCCAGCCGGTCAGCAAGCTAATATCATTGTCCACTTGTACAAAAAAGAATGGAACTGCCGAGAGCCCAATCATAGGAAACCAAAGCCAGTGTCCTTTTAGCGCCTGCCGGTAACGCAGGTAAGCTTCGCCGAGCAGGCATCCGAAGGCGAAGTATCCCCAAAAGGCGATTGGCTGTGTATAGGCGCGCCACAACTCGCTCGTCATCTGCTCTTGGCCGGACAAGGTGCTGTTGAGGAAGATCGCCATAAGGATAATGCTTGCCGTAGCAACGGTTGACAAAAGCACGAGTTTGCGATTCGTGAGGATCACGATGACAGGGAAGGCGACGTAAAAGGCCATCTCGATACCGATTGACCAGCCGCCCATCACCATCGATGATGAGTCAGGATTGGCAAATCCGAACATCAGAGACATGTTGAGCATGACCGTCTTCCAGTTCGGCGAGTCAACCAACAGCATCTGCAACAAACACGCTAGATAGAACAGCGGCGCGATACGTCTGAATCGCTTGACCGCGTATGCGCGTACATCACTCATGTTTATCAGACGGTTGACATAAGTGATATATAATGAAAAGCCACTGATGATGAAGAAGGCATAGACGAAATAATAGGCAATTCGCTCAATTGCCACGATCTGCTCGCCGTAGAGCAGATGGTAGAACATTACACCGGTCGCAGCTATGCCTCGTGCTAAGTCTACGTTTCCACGCGTTGCGCTTTCACGTCACTACCTATGTTCGCGGAGCACTCGCTCCGAATGGCCATTTGGGAGCAATATACGAAAACAGATGTCTCTCACAATCCGGGCATCTTGCAGCGGCTTGGTCTCCAAAATCGTCAGAACGGACTTATTACCGGCGAACCCCGCCCGTCGTGGAGCGCCGTCGGAGTTGAAGCAGCGAAAGAAGAGAACCGGTCTGACGGGGTCGCATCGAAGCGTTGGATGAGCAGCGGAGTCGGATGCAAAACTCATGAAGAGAGTTCTTCATAGCGGCCTGCTCTCAGATTCAGATTGCAGTTGCCCTGTAGTCTTGGAAGCGCCACTCCTGACACCGATCCCGCCAGCTCTTGCCATCAATGTAACACGTCATGTAACAAGCGGTGTAGAAAGAAAACTGCTTTTTGGGCCAGAAGCTTAGGCGGCGCAGGCGTTTTCGTGGTAACTGGAGGAGAGTCCCACCCTCTCCGGCTAAATCTAATCGATTTCTCCCCTCGCGATTGCGTGGAAGAAGCTGCCGCTGACGAGGCCGCGGCGGGCGCCGGAGGGGCCGATGGGGGTGCCGAGGCCGTCGGCGATCTGGGCGAGAGGTTCGTCGTGGCCGGGCGATACGACCCGCGCGTAGTGGAATTCGTGGCCACGGATCCTGTCGCCCTTGCGTCCGAGCGGGCCATCGACAAGGAGCGTTGCCTGGCGGTAGCCGAGGTTCATCTTGCGCTTTGCAAAGCTCGTACCGTGCGAGAGCAGTCCGGCCATCCGATGCGTCACGCCGTCGGCATCTTCCAGCTTCTCACCAAGCACCATATAGCCGCCGCACTCACCATGAACGGGATGTCGTTCGGCAAAGCGCGCAAGTCCGGTACGGAAGTTGTCGGCGGCGGCAAGGCGGCCTGCATGAAGTTCAGGGTATCCCCCCGGCAGCCAGCAGACGTCGCATCCGTCTGCAGGCGCCTCGTTGGCCAGCGGCGAGAACGGCACCAGTTCTGCACCGCAGGCTCGCCAATGGCGACCGAGGTGAGGGTAGAGAAAGGTGAAGGCGGCATCCTGTGCCAGTGCGATGCGTTGTCCTGGTGGTGCGAGCGCCAACTCCGCAGAGCCTGAGGGTATGTGGAGCGGGGCCGCCGCTGCAAAGATCGCATCCAGATCCAGTGACGCTTCCATCGCATCCGCCAGCCTGTCGATATGGGCATCGACTTCGGGATGCTCATGGGCCTGCACCAGACCCAGATGGCGCTCCGGCAGGGTCAGCGACGGATCCCGGAGAACGGTGCCGACAACGGGTAGCCCGATGTCGTTGATGGCATCCGTGCAAAGGTGGCGATGGCGCTCGCTGCCGGCGCGATTGAGGATGCAGCCGGCAATGCGAACCTGCGGGTCGTAATGGACAAATCCGCAGGCTATCGCTGCGGCCGTCCGCGACTGACCCGACACATCGAGCACGAGCAGGACGGGGATCCCGAAGAGGCTTGCGAGATCGGAGGCGGCACCAGTACGGCCTGGTTCGCTTCGGATACCATCGAAAAGTCCCATGGCACTTTCGATGATCAGAAGCTCGGTATCCTCGGCGTGTTCACTTACCAGGTGGCGAAGCAGTTCAGGTGCCATAGCCCAGCTGTCGAGATTGAGGCCGGGCGCGCCGGTAGCGGCTTCATGAAAGCCCGGGTCGATGTAGTCCGGGCCGGTCTTGATGCCGCGAACCTTGACGCCGCGGCGGGCAAAGGCCCTCAGCAAGCCGATGGTGACGCTCGTCTTGCCGGAGCCGGATCGCGGGGCGCCGATGATCAGCGCGCGCGCACTCATGAGCCGTCCCCGGAATTGAGCACATTCCGCATGGAGACGATGTCGCCGATGACGATGAGCGCGGGTGCGGCGAAGTCCTGCCGCTGGACCTCCGCTTCCACCGTCGCAAGCGTTGCGACGAGAAGCCGTTCATCAGGTGTCGTGGCGGACATCAGGACTGCCGTCGGTGTCTCGGGCGAAAGTCCGCCTTCGATCAGAAGCCGGCTGATCTCGCCGATCATCTTCAGCCCCATATAGACGATGATGGGTTCCCCGACGCGGGCGAGCGCGCGCCAGTCCAGATCATCCGGAGTGCCGGCCGCATGGCCTGTGGCAAGCGTAATGGAGCGGCTGATGCCACGCATGGTGACGGGAATATGCGCGGACGCGAGGGCGGCGAGCGAGGATGTGAGGCCAGGCAGGACGCGGAATGGGATGCCCGCCTTCGCCAGTGCCTCTGCCTCCTCTCCGCCCCGGCCGAAGACGAAGGGGTCGCCCCCCTTCAGGCGAAGAACCCTGCGACCGGCGCGGGCGAGCTCAATGAGTGTTGCGGTTATGCTCTCCTGAGTGGCAGACGGCTTGCCGCCACGCTTGCCGGCGAAATGCAGCTCCGCGGTTCCTGCGAGAGCGAGAACCTCGGCCGAAACCAGCGCGTCGTAGACGACGCAGTCGCACTTTGCCAGCGCGTCCGCGACCTCGAGGGTCAGGTAGCGGGGATGCCCCGGCCCGGCGCCCGCGAGCCAGACATGACCTGATGCGAAATCGGGCGTTGCGGCGCAGGCCGAGGCGATCATGTCAGTCAAGCTCATGCGGAAACCTTTTGCCGGTGACGCTCGCGGCCGGCGCAGTTATAGAAGCGATCATGGATGTCGAAGGCAAGAACCTGCGCCGCGGCTGGACGACGGGAACCTGTGCGGCTGCGGCCAGCAAGGCGGCCTGTCAGGCGCTGCTCGGAGGTGAATTTCCGGCCCTTGTCGAGGTGACACTGCCGGGCGGGCAGCGTCCGGCCTTTGCGCTTGCCATGGAAGAGCGCGACGAAGGCCTTGCCCGAGCCGGCGTCGTCAAGGATGCGGGTGATGACCCGGACGTCACCCATGGGGCACTGATCATCAGCACGGTCCGGGAAGCGTTCCCGGGCTCGGGCATCACGTTCCGGGCCGGCCAGGGCGTGGGCACGGTAACGCGGGCGGGCCTGCCGCTGGCGGTCGGGGAGCCCGCCATCAATCCAGTTCCACGGAAAATGATTGCCGCCGCGATCGCCGAAGTGGCCGGACCCATGGCAGACCTGGAAATAGAGATCTCCGTTGCGGGCGGTGAACTGCTGGCGGAAAAGACCCTGAACCCGCGGCTCGGTATACTCGGCGGGATCTCCATCCTGGGCACGACCGGCATCGTCATTCCATTCTCCTGCGCGGCATGGATCCATTCGATCTGGCGGGGCATCGATGTCGCCCGTGCTGCAGGGCTTAGCCATATCGCAGGCTCGACCGGCAATACGTCCGAGAAGGCCGTGGCGGCCTATCACGGTCTGCCGGAGATCGCCCTGATCGATATGGGAGATTTTGTCGGTGGCATGCTCAAATATCTGCGCAGCCATCCGGTCGAGCGGGTGACGATCGCCGGCGGCGTCGCGAAGATGACGAAGCTCGCGCAAGGCATGCTCGACGTTCATTCCAAACGCGGTATGGCCGATCTTGCAGCCCTTGCGGAGCTTGCAAGAGATGCCGGCGCTTCCGAGGCCCTGGCGGCGCGGATCGCCGCGGCCAATACGGTAGCCGGCGCGTTCGAAGAGGCTGAAGCAGAGGGATTGGACCTCGGAGAACGGGTCGCCAGACTTGCCTGGCGAACCGCGGCCAAGGCCCTTGGGCGCCCCGACATCGCACTCGAGATCCTGGTGTTCGATCGTGAGGGCAGGCCGAAGGGCAGGGCACCGTTTACGCCGAGCGATCATTCCGAGGCCTCTTCCTCCTGAGGCCAGCCCGGGCGGAATCGACGGACGTAATCCGCGTCATAGAGCCGGCTCTCGCGGAAATTCGTTGTACGCAATCCCCTGCCGACGAAGATCAGAGCCGTGCGTTCCAGCGGTTCGGCGGCCAGCCTTGCTTCGATGTCCTTCAGCGTGCCCTCGACGATCCTCTCTTCCGGCCATGAGGCCCTTACGACGATCGCGACCGGGCAATCCTCGCCGTAGTGCGGGGTCAGCTCGCTCACCACCCTATCGAGCGCATGGATCGCGAGGTGGATGGCGAGTGTGGCGCCCGTCGCCCCGAAGGCGGCCAGGGTTTCACCGTCCGGCATCTTCGATGCGCGGCCCGAGATCCGTGTCAGGACCACGCTTTGTGCCACTTCCGGGATTGTCAGTTCCCGCCGCAGAGCGGCCGCGGCGGCGGCGAAGGAGGGCACGCCCGGCGTCAACGTGTAGTCGATGCCGTGCTTCTCAAGGCGCCGGATCTGCTCCGCTACGGCACTCCATACGGAAAGGTCGCCGGAATGCAGGCGGGCTACGTCCTGACCTTGCCGGTGGGCGGCCAGGTACTCCGTCTCGATTTCCTCGAGGGAGAGGGAACCCGTATCCACGATTCGTGCATGCGGCGGGCAATAGGCCAGCAGTTCCCGCGACATGATCGAGCCGGCATAGAGGCAGACGGGCGAGCGGGAGAGAATGTCGCGTCCGCGTACGGTGATCAGATCGGCGGCTCCGGGGCCCGCGCCGATGAAGTGAACTGTCATGGTATGGTTCTCGATTGAGCAAGAGCACATGTGGCGCCTTCGGCTATCACTCGGGCTACCAGCAGGACGGCCGGACCATCTACTCCAGCCAGGGCCGCGGCTTCGGAAAGGCTGGGGGAGGATGTTTTCGCCAGGCTGTGTCGCGAGACGGTCTGCGTCAGCGGCGCAGCTTCCCGCAGTTCATCGTCTCGGGCAATATGAAGCGGCAAGTTCAGCCGTGTCGCGAGCTGCAAAATGCCCGGCTCGTCCTCCTTGATTGTGCCCGTCGCCAGGGAGTCGATCGACGACAAGTCGATCCCGGCCTTGCTGCAAGCAAGGATCAGCGCTACCTCAACGTCGTCCGCGCTCGTTCCTCTGCGGCATCCGAGCCCCGCGACGATCATCGGTTCTCTCCCGGCTTTGTCCAGATCCATTGCGTGACTGGCATGGCCGAGCGCCAGCCATGCATCGTGCCAACATCCCCGAGGCGACTGACCTGAAGCCGCACCATGCTGCCGCCAAGCCGGGCCTGGGCAGCCAGCAGAACCGCCTCCATCTCGCTTGTCACGGCGTTTGCCACCAACCGCCCAAGGGGTTTGAGCTGTTCGACAGCTGCATCCAATACGCCGGGTGCGCTTCCCCCACCGCCGATGAAGATCGCGTCAGGCTTTTCGGGGTCGTCGAGCACTTTAGGTGCCTTGCCGTGAACGATCCTGAGACCGGGAACGCCGAAAGCCTGGGCGTTCCGCAGTGCGCGTTCCGCTCGAACAGGGTCAGCCTCGAATGCGATAGCGCGCATGGAGGGATCGGCGAGCATCCACTCGATGCCGATCGAACCTGAGCCGGCGCCGATGTCCCAGAGCAGCTCTCCACGGCGTGGTGCGAGCGCGGAGAGCGTCACTGCGCGGATTTCTCGCTTGGTGATCTGGCCATCATGTTCGTAGAGATCATCGTCAAGGCCGGCGGTGAGCGGAAGGATACGCGCATCCGCCCGTGCCTTGATTTCGACTGCGACGAGGTTGAGGTCGTGGATATCGGAGGACGGGAACCCAAGGGCCGTGTGGGCTCGGATACGCTCACCTGGACCTCCCAGCGCCTCCAGTACGGTGAGGTTTGAATCTTCAAAACCGAGATCACAGAGTAGCTTGGCTAGGATCTTCGGACCGTTCCCATCCGAGGTCAGCACCAGCAGGCGGCGGCCAGGATGCAGCAGCGGCCGGATGAGGTCGTCGGGCCGACCGTGCAGCGACAGCGTCTCCACCTTCTGCAGGGCCCAGCCGAGGCGTGAGGCGGCGAGCGAGAAAGCCGATGGGGCCGGGAATGACGCGAATTCATCCGGCGCGACTTGCCGGGAGAGGGTCACGCCGACGCCGAAGAAGAACGGATCGCCGGAGGCGAGCACACAGACAGGCTTTCCCCTCAGAGCCAATAGGTCATTCATGGATGCGTCGAAGGGGCTCGGCCAAGCTTGGGCTTGCCCCTTGATCAGAGGTTCTGCCAGTTGCAGATGCCTTCGCCCTCCGAAGACGACTTCGGCGGAGGCAATCGCCAGTCTGGCGTTTTCTCCCAGCCCCGCAACTCCGTCCTCGCCAATGCCGACGATGGACAGCCAGCGCCTGCGCGGTGCATGGTTGGCGGGTGATTCAGGAGGCACTTTGAAACACTCCATCCTCATTCTGGGCGGCACGGGAGAGGCGCGCCGGCTTGCAGGCCGTCTTGCGGACGATCCTCGTTATACTGTCGTGCTCTCGCTTGCCGGTCGAACCCGAACTCCAATCGAGCACCCGGTTCCTGTTCGAGTGGGTGGCTTTGGCGGAGCGGAAGGTCTCGCGCAGTATCTTCGGGAGAAGAAGATCTCCATCCTGATCGACGCGACGCATCCCTATGCCGCTCGAATATCGGCGAATGCGGCGGAAGCGACGAAGAAGGCATGTGTGCCGATGATCGCGCTCCGCCGTGCGCCTTGGCAACGCCAGCCGGATGATCGATGGACCGAGGTGAGCAGCATCACTGAGGCGGTCCAGCTGTTGGGCGAAGAATCGCGGAGGGTATTTCTTACCCTTGGTCGGCAGGAACTCCTGCCGTTCGAAGCCGCGCCCCACCACCGCTATCTCGTTCGTAGCGTCGATCCTGTCGAGCCGCGGCTTGCGGTTCCCTATGCCGCCTACCTGACGGAGCGCGGGCCGTTCGAGGCAGCAAGTGAGAAGGCGCTGCTGCAGGAGCATGGTATCGAAGTCATCGTGGCAAAGAATAGTGGAGGCCCCGCCAGCTACGGGAAGATCATCGCGGCTCGCAAGCTGGGGATCGACGTGATCCTGATTCGCCGCCCGCGGCTGGCGGAGGTTCCGGCAGTCGACTCCGTGGAAGCGGTCCTGGATCACCTCGCTCATGCACTGCCACCCCTGTAGCTGCGCGGTGAATAGACCAAAGGCTCCTTCCCGCCGCGTTCGATGACCCGCGTATCGCTCGTACCCACAATGATGCAGGTGGCCATGTCTGCCATCTCCGGCGCGGCATCGGTGAGGGTAACGGTCCTGATCATCTCATCCGGGCGTCCAGCAGCCCTGCCGAAGATCACCGGCACCGAGGGGGGCAGATGATGGCGAAGCAGGTCGAAGGCTTCGCCGAGCTGATGCGGGCGTGCCTTGCTGATCGGGTTGTAGAAGGCCATGACGAAGCCAGCCTTGGCCGCCGCAACGATGCGCTTTTCGATGACGTTCCAGGGTTTCAGGTTGGTCGAGAGGGATATGGCGCAGAAATCGTGCCCCAGTGGTGCGCCAGCTCTCGCTGCCACCGCGAGCATGGCGGTGACTCCGGGAACGATCGAGAGATCAATGCTGCGCCATTCCGCGGGTCCCGCCTCGATGGCTTCGCAGACGGCCGCGGCCATTGCGAAAACGCCAGGATCGCCGCCCGAAACGACGCAGACTTTCCCTCCTGCCGCGGCCATGGCGAGCGCTTCCCGCGCCCGCGCCAGTTCCTCGCGGTTGTCGGATGCGTGCCGACGCTGGTCATGGCGCAGGGAAAGCCGGTCGAGGTAGGGGAAATAACCGAAGAAATCCTCAGCCGCGGCAATGGCGGCGGCGGCCTCCGGGGTCATCTGCTCGGGGTTTCCAGGCCCCGTTCCCACCACAACGAGCGACCCGGTCATGGACGTGTTTTCCAGCCGGGAACGAGGATTAGCGAGAAATATGGTGCCGGGGTCTCATCCCGTTCCTCAAGCCGGCATACCTTGCCGGCCGCCATCGTGCCGCGTTCGACATAGACGGCCTGTGACAGCTTGTCGGCCGACTGAAGGGCACGCCGGATTTTCGGCAGGTTGCGGCCGACCTTCAT
Source organism: Pseudorhizobium banfieldiae (assembly GCF_000967425.1). Taxonomy (NCBI): domain Bacteria; kingdom Pseudomonadati; phylum Pseudomonadota; class Alphaproteobacteria; order Hyphomicrobiales; family Rhizobiaceae; genus Pseudorhizobium; species Pseudorhizobium banfieldiae. The sequence goes on along the minus strand of NZ_FO082820.1, from coordinate 3,037,191 downwards.
GATCACGGCGCCGTCCGTTCTTGCCAGCCGCTCTGCCAGTGATTCCTCCGGCAGCGTTCCCGGCAGGATGCTGAGGATATCATCGCCCTGGACCAGCGGCAGCCCGGCGACTGACCAGCAGCCCGACATGGCCGTGACGCCGGCAACAACTTCCGTCGTATAGCGGTGCGCGAGCCGCACATGAAGATGCATGTAGGATCCGTAGAAGAGGGGATCACCCTCGCTGAGGACGGCGACATTTCGTCCTTCCTCCAGATGCCTGGCGACATCCTCCGCCGAGCGATCGAAGAAAGCGGCGATCGGCTCCTTGTAGTTCAGGTCTTCCTTATGCGTTTCCGTCGTTACCGGATAAACGAGCGGCAGTTCGATGACCCCAGGGCGGAGATGAGCGTCCACGATGGCGCGGCCATTTCCGGCGCTGCCCTTCTTGCAGAAGAAGGCGACGACATCGGCTTCCTGGAGCGCGCGCACCGCCTTGAGGGTCAGCAGTTCGGGATCGCCGGGACCAGTGCCCACGCCCGTCAAGCGGCCCTTCACGCTGGCTGTCAAAGCCCGGTCCTCGCGAGCGCGTTGACCGCTGCGGCTGTCATTGCAGACCCCCCCATGCGTCCGCGGACGACTGCGTAGGGAATCCCGAGGGGTGCTGTCATAAGCGCTTCCTTTGATTCTGCGGCTCCCACGAAGCCCACAGGCATGCCGATGATGGCGGCAGGCCGGGGCGCGCCGGCATCGAGCATTTCGAGCAGCCGGAACAGCGCGGTCGGCGCGTTGCCGATCGCCACCAGCGCCCCTTCCATCTCGTCCCACAGGTCCAAGGCCGCGGCCGAGCGGGTGTTGCCAATCGTCTTCGCCAGTTCGATGGTGCGGCTGTCGCGAAGCGTACAGATTACCCGATTGTCGCCGGGCAGTCGGGCGCGCGTGATGCCATGGGCGACCATCTCCGCATCGCAGAAAATCGGCCTGCCGGCATGCAGTGCACCGCGGGCCTTCGATACGAAATCCGGAGAGAAACGGAAATGCTCAGCAGCTTCTACCAGGCCGCAGGCATGGATCATCCGGACCGCGATATCGACTTGATCTTCGCTGAAGGACGACAGGTCAGCCTCTTCACGGATGATCGCGAAGGACTTCCTGTAGATGGCGTCGCCCTCGCGAATATAGTCGTAGGTGGTCATGTGCGTCCTGACGTGATGGAGAGGGCGAGTTGCTCTCTGCCGAGCCTTGCGATGCAGGCCGCCGAAGTTTCGTCCTTGAGGCGCTCCTTTCGGACGAGCGCGGCGATGCTGCGCAGTGCATTAGCGGATTCGGCGGCCGGAATGGAAGCGAATGATGGATCCGACGCCTTGCCCACGATGAAGGAGATGTCGCTTCCGCTGCCGCATAGGACCAGTGAAGTTGCCTGGGGATGGGCACATCCCTTGGCGCAGCCCGTTATATGCAGGTTGAAGGACCCGTCCAGCAGCTCTTCGAGTTGCTCAAATGCGAGATGCGCCAGGCTATGAGTGTCGATGGCGGCAGAGGTACAGGAAGGGCTGCCGGGGCAGGCGGCAATCATGCCGCGAGGATCGGTGTCCTCGGTGATGAAGCCGGACCTGCCGGCAAACACCTGCATGGTATTGCAGGCAGAATGGTCGCCGAACAGGATCAGCGCGTGTCCGAACGCCGGTCTGACGGCGCGGATATGTTGCTTCTCAGCCTCGGTGCATAGAGCCGCGAGCTGCACGGCGGTTATCTGGCCGAACGGGAGCCCGATGCCGACGGCCGCGTCGTCCCCTTCCAGCAGCGCGAGATCCAACGATGAGAAGCCGTCCTCCATCATCGCGCATGGCGGCATGGCATCGGTCACAAGATCGCGGCCGCGGGACGTGGGGCCGAGGCTTGAAAGCCTCTGCAACAGGCTCAGTGCCTCGTCTATGGCTTGCTGCGCCTGGAATGTTCCATGGACACGACCATCGGCTTGTGTTCCTCCTAGAAGGACCTGCCAGCCCACGTTGTTGGCCGATTTTGTCGCGACGAGCCTGACATCGGCCAGCAGTTCGGAAAGGCGCATCTGGCCGCTGCCGTCCACGACCACGGACATTTTGGGCGCGAGCCCACCCAGACCTTGCGCCCCGGCGCGGATCGCATCGGCCAGCGGACGGGGGTCTGCAATCTCTGCCGGATCGAGGCCCGCCAGGGGAGGTACTTCGACCGCCAGACCCTCCCGAAGGGGCAGGTTGAGGCTTCTGATGTCGCCCTCAAACTTCCCGGCTGTTTCGGTGGTCAGGCCCCTGACCTGCAGATTCCCGCGTGCGGAGATGTTGATCACGCCGTTGCCGTGTGCTTCGCAGAGGCGGCAGATCGTCGCCAGTTCGGCCGGGCTGATCGGTTCGCCAAGGGATATGCGGCTCAGCAACCCGTCGCCCGTCTGCATGGGGGCGGACAATGCGGGGCAGGCTCCTCTGCGGAAGTCCAGTTTGTCGGCTTCAGCTGCGACCAGTCTCATGACACCGGCTCCGCAAGCAGCATTTCGAGTTCCGCGTCCACGGCGTTCCGACGAGGATGCCAGAGGCCGCGACGCAGAGCCGACCGGAAGCGCTCGGCCATGAAGCGGGTGCCTTTGGGGTTCTGCGACAGCAGGAAGTCGCGCACCTCTTGGCTGCCGAGGTAGGCGTCATAGAGCGCCTCGATCAGCGACTGCGGGATGGCTTGGGTCGTCTCCGCAAAGCCGATCAGGCGGTCGACGGCTTCGACGAGTTCAGCCGCACCGCGCGGACCATGGCGCATCTGCCCTGCGATGAAGCGCGGATTGACCGCTCGGCCACGCACCACGCGCGTGATGGCTTCCGTGATCGACCGGGCGCGCGGCCGTGCCGGATCGGTCGTGTCGAGGGCAATCACCTCGGCGTTGTTCCCAAGGGCGGCGGCGGCGGCCGCAAAGCCGCCGATGAACGCCACGTCTGCCGAGCCATCGAGAAGATCGCGTCCAGGGTCATCGCCCGGGTGAACGAGCAGGTCTGCTGCTTCCACCCGACCCGCGAACTGTCCGCACGCCTCCGTCGCCTCGCCGTCGGCACCCATGTAAGCGTGGCTGGTGGCATCAAGATACAGGCGGCCGAGCTCTTCCCGTTCGCTCCATGTGCCGTCGGAGAGCTTTTCCTCGATGCCAGACCCGAAGGTTCCGGGCGCGGAGCCGAAGATGCGCAAGGGCACATGGCCAAGACGCCGCGCGTCTTCAGCCAAGGGATTGTCGCCAGGCGCCTCGTCACGGGCGGCGATTGCGCGCATCGCCGCGTCCAGCAAGGCAATCAGCGCCGGGAACATGTCGCGGAAGAGACCGGAGATGCGCAACGTCACGTCGATGCGCGGACGACCGATCACAGCAGGAGGCAGGATCTCGATCCCCGTGACACGACCGGTCGCGGCGTCATGGACGGGCCTCGTACCCATGAGCGCGAGCACCTGCGCGACCTCCTCGCCGCCGCTACGGAGTGAGGCGCTGCCCCAGAGGTCGAAGACGAGGCTCGTCGGCCATTCACCATGGTCCTGAAGATAGCGTCGAAGGACCTCATCGGCGGCCTTCTTGCCGAGCTCGAAGGCTGTCGGCGTCGGCAAGGTGCGGGGATCGCTTGCAAACAGGTTCCGCCCCGTTGGCATCACATCCTGACGGCCGCGCGAGGGGGCACCGGACGGCCCGGGCCGGACATGCCGGCCATCCAGGGCAGCGAGGAGCCCCTCCCGCTCGCTCGCCGCGCTTTCGACCCGCAGAGGGTCGTCGTCCCCCGGAGCGACTGCTCCCAAGACATGTTGGCCGTCCTTGATGGCGAGGTCCTTCAGGTCACAGAGGAAGGCGTCGATACGGGTGAGGGCGCTGTCTGGATCGTCGTCGGGGGAAATGCCCACGTCCGCTGCGAGGCCGATCTCGTAAGCTTGCTCGACAATCAGCCTTGCCAGGCGGTCCCGACGGCGACCATCGAGCCCGTCTGCCTGGCTGTACTCATCGACCAGCAGCTCAAGCTTCTTCTGATCGTCGGACAGCCCAGCATCGGTGAGGACGGGGGGCAGGTGGCCGAGGGTAACGGCTGCGATCCGACGCTTGGCAACGGCTGCCTCTCCAGGATTGGAGACGATGAAAGGATAGATGACCGGCACACCGCCGGTCACAATCTCTGGGAAGCAGTTCCGCGAAAGCGCTACATTCTTGCCCGGCAGCCATTCGAGCGTTCCGTGAGCCCCTATGTGCACGATGGCGTGAGCGCCCCAACCATCCGCCATCCACCAGCCGAAGGCCAGCAGAGCATGGCGCGGGGGAAGAGCCGGGTCATGATAGTCGGCGCGGCGATCGGCATTGCGCCCGCGATCCGGCGCCAGCGCAACGGTGATGTTACCGAAGCAGGCAGCGCGAACGTGGAAGGAGTCCCCGCTCAGTTCCGGATACTCATCGGCCGGTCCCCAGGCAGCTTCCACCGCTTCACGAGCATCGGGGGGGCAGGCGGCAAGCCGCGACCGGTAGGTTGCCAGCGAGAGCCCTCGGCCGCCTTTCTCTACCTGGTCGAGCAGATCACGCGGCGATAGGGGCAGGTCGTCGACGTGATAGCCGGCGTCACGTAGCATGCGGAGGATCTCCAAGGCGCTTTGCGGCACATCCAGACCCACGGCATATCCGGTTCGGCCAGGGGCACTCGGATAATCCGGCAGGATCAACACCAGCTTGCGCTCCCGTCGTGGCGTTGAGCGGAGCCTCAGACATCGGGCGATTCGGTCCGCGACCGCTTCTATGCGTTTCAGCTCCGGGCTGTTCACCAGATTTGATGAATTGGTGCCGTGCTTGAAGGATATGGCACCGGCCAGAATCCGTCCGTCGAGTTCGGGCAGGACGACATGCATGGCAAGATCGGAAGGATTGAGCCCGCGCCGTCCCTCAAGCCAGCCGCTGCGTTGTGTGGTCGCGACGATGATCTGGAAGACCGGGACGCCGATGTGATCGAAGAGCGTGTGTCCATCGCCGTCGGTTCCGCTCGCGAAGGCGGTTGCCGCGAGAATGGCATCGGGGCGGACCGATCGAAGGGCCTGCTCCACGAACGTGAGCGAGCCGGCATCCTTCAGTCCGCCGACGAAGATCGGAAGGGGAGCAAAGCCCCGCCTCTCCAGCTCGGCGAACAGGGCATCTATCGGCGCCACATCGTCGGCGAGAAGCATGGAACGGTAGAAGATGATCGGTAGCCGCGGCGCAGTCTCCTCGCGTCCTTCCAGCAGCGCCGTGAGTTCGACAATACCCAGCCCAGGCCGGTAGAAGCCAGCCTTGGGCATTGCGGTAGCAGCGCCCGGCCCGACAGTTCGATCTGCGGCGAGGGCGACCAGTCGATGCGCGAGCAGGCGCATATTGTCCGGGCCGCCTTCACGGAAGCAGGCAAGGATCGCCGCCTGCTCCTGCGAACTCACAGTTGATGCGGCCGCCAAACGATCATCCCGGACACTGCATTCGCCGGGCAGCAGGACGAGCTTCAGGTTTTTATGGCGGGCAAGCCGGGACAGTTCCTCCACTCCATACTGCCAGCGGTCATACCCTCCCAGAATGCGAACCAGGATGACCTTCGCCCGCGACGCCGTCTTGTCGAGCCAAAGATCGACCGACATGGGATGCCGCAGCTCGCTGAGGTTGGCCACCGACAGCGACACCATCCCCTGTCTATCCCAGCCGGCGGATAGCCCGTTCAGGTCGCTGCCGGAGAAAGACAGGACCACCACGTCTGCCGGTGACTGATCAAGGTCCACGGGTTCGATAAGGTCATCCAGAGACGACGATGTGGTGGCCAGGATATGCATCTTTCAGAGCCTCAGGCGGCAAGCATCCTTTCGATGGCGGCCCGATCCATCCCCCTTTCGCCAATAACGACGAGGCGGCTTTCGCGCTTCTCGCTAGGCGCCCAGGCACGATCGAAGTAGTGATTGACGCGCGATCCTACTGCCTGGACCTGCAGGCGCATAGGCTTGTTGGCGACGTCCACGAAGCCCTTGATGCGAAGCACATTCTCTGCCTCGGCGGTGGCTGCGATCTTGCGCGCAAGCTCTTCGGCATCCGTCACGGAAGAGAGTTCCACCACGAAGCTGTCGAAATCGTCATGCTCGTGATCGAACTCGTCGTCATGATGGGTCTTGCGGTTCTCGATGTCGTCCTCGACGGCGAGACCGAGGCCGATCAGGACTGCCGGGTCGACGGTACCGTTGGCGCTGACGACGATCTTCACCGCCCGTGGCAGGTGCGCTGCGACGCGCTCCCTTGCTGTTGACAAACCGTCGCTGCCGAGGAGGTCGCTCTTGGTCAGAACGATCATGTCGGCGCATGCGATCTGGTCTTCGAAGACCTCCTCGACCGGATTGTCGTGGTCGATCGAATCGTCCGACTGCCGTTGCGCCTCCAGTGCTTCATGATCGTCGGCCACGCGGCCTTCTGCCAATGCCAGTCCATCGACGACGGCAACGACCCCGTCCACCGTTACGCGCGCCTTTACTGCCGGCCACTGGAATGCCTGGACAAGCGGCTTTGGTAGCGCAAGACCGGAGGTCTCTATGAGAATGTGATCGACTCGCGGCTCGCGTGCCAGGATCTGGTCGATCGCCGGCACGAAATCATCGGCGACCGTGCAGCAGATGCAACCATTGGCCAACTCGATGATGTTTTCTTCCGGGCAGCTTTCGATGCCGCAACCCTTCAGGACGTCGCCATCAACTCCGACATCGCCGAATTCATTGACGATGATCGCCACGCGCTTGCCGTCGAGGTTCTCGATGAGGTGGCGGATCAAGGTTGTCTTGCCCGCTCCCAGGAAGCCGGTGACGACGGTGCATGGCACTCGTTTCAGGTTGACGCTCATACGGGCATATCCTCGTGATGATGGAAGGGTGGAATGCGCGCTGACATCCCATTGCCGCGGAGGCAGGCGGGGCGGCCGCGAAGCGGAAGGAAGCCGCGCTCGTCGTCTGCAAGCATCATGGCGCCGGTAACGATGTCCTCGACGTTTTCGACGCTCAGGTGACCGAATACGTAAGACCATCCGGTGCGGTGGGAGAAGGCGGCGCTGGGGCTCTTCTGGCAGTTTGCGAGGCAGGTCACCGGCTTGACGCTCAACGGCTTGTCCGCGATCGCTTCACGCAGGGCTGCGATCAGGGCGACGCCCGGACGCAAGTCGCTATCAGACGCATCACGGCAGTTCGTGCATACGAAAATGGTAACATCTGCTTCGCTGGATCGGTCGTCACACAAGGCCGCGTTCCTGCCAGAATCGATATTGGTGGGGCGCGGGACGACCAGCAATACCGATCATCGTGATGTTTCGCCTCGCCCGGAGCACCCCGCCCGGAGAAACGTATTTTTGTCGACGGCAGGTCTCCTGGCTCTCGGGTCCTGACCGCCTGCTGCCTTCCCGGGTTTGCCCAGTGGCTCGTTTGCAGTGGCTCGCCGATTACAGTTGCGGGGGCAGCCGCGGCATTGATCCTTTGGAGGATCGCACCGCATTCCCTTTTAGCCTGTTCCGTTGCCGGGCAGGACCGTCTGGAATGTCAGTAAGCCGGCTGCGGCTGTCATGTCAATGCGGCGAAGGTGATTGCCTGGGCGACCATTTTGGCTATAGTGATCTCGTCGCTGGTGCCTGTTCGGGCCCAGAGGGAACGTGGTGAGACAAGAGATCAATGCCACGGCTGCCCCCGCAACTGTAAGCGGAGAGCTCACGTCCACAAGCCACTGGGAGATCCCGGGAAGGCGGACGTCGAGCGCATGATCCGCAAGCCAGGAGACCTGCCGGCGGCGAGTGCAGATCGACGACCCTCGGGTGGAGGGTGAAAGGACAAGATCCATGACGACCAAATCGGCTTCAAACGTTGCCGTGACCTCAACTTCCAGGACGCTCTCTCTCAGCATGTCCGCCCTGCTTGGGCTGTTTGTCGTAGGGTTTGTGGGCTTCTCGCACATGGACGTCGTCCACAACGCTGCCCACGATTCGCGCCACTCGCTGGCCTTTCCCTGCCACTGAGGACGTCCGACATGTCGCTGTTTCGTAACATCGTTTTCACGGCGGTGGTCGCCGGGCTTTTGTCCGGACTGCTGCTGACGGCAATGCAGAGCTTCTCTACAATCCCCCTGATCATGGAGGCCGAAACTTTCGAAGGCGCCGGCGACCCTGTTGCTGCGGGTGAAGGGTTGTCGGCGGCGCAACCGTCTGTCCCTGCTGCCCTGGAAGTCGAGGAAGAAGCCTGGATGCCCGCGGATGGCGCCGAACGCCTCATCTATACGGCGGGCGCAAACATGCTGGCTGGCATCGGTTTCGGTCTCGTCCTTTTATCCATTGCAGAAGCACTGGGTGGCATCAGAGGTTGGCGCCGGGGCCTCCTGTTGGGGATCGCGAGCTTCGTGACCGTCAGCCTTGCACCTGGCCTCGGCCTGCCGCCTGAGTTGCCGGGGATGCCTGCTGCCGAACTCGGGCCGCGTCAGGTCTGGTGGATGGCTTCCGTTGTTTCGACCGGTCTCGCTCTCGGGCTGCTTGCCTACACCCGATCGGCGGGTCTGGCAGCGCTTGCGATCGTGCTGCTGATTGCCCCGCATCTTGTTGGGGCGCCGCTGCCGGTGAGCCACGACACTGCCGTGCCACATGAATTGCATGCGCGTTTCGTGAACGCCGTCTATGCGACCAACCTCGTCTTCTGGGCCGTGCTCGGTGCGTCCGCCGCGCTTTTGCGTGAGAGGTTCCGGTCCGGCGAGGACGTGGTTGTGGCGAACTCCGACCGCGTGGCCGTCCCGTGAAGCCGGTCGATGATGCAACGGTCGAGCGCCATCGGGCAAAGATGGCGAACCGCAAGGCTGTTCAGGATGCGGAAGTGGCCGAGAAGACCCTGGAGAAGGGTCTGCTCATGGTTCATACCGGCCCGGGCAAGGGCAAGTCGACGGCAGCCTTTGGGCTTGCATTGCGGATGCTCGGCAATAATCGCCGAGTCGGTATCGTCCAGTTCATCAAGGGAGCCTGGTCCACGGGCGAACAGCCGGCTTTTGCGGCTTTCGGAGACCGCGTCGTCTGGCACACCATGGGCGAAGGCTTCACCTGGGAGACCCAGGATCTGAAGCGCGACATCGCCGCGGCCGAACGCGCCTGGGACAAGGTGAGGGAGCTGATGGCCGACAACAGCATCGGGCTGCTGGTCCTGGACGAGCTCAACATCGCTCTTCGTTATGAATATCTCGACCTGGAAAAGGTTGTGGCGGAGCTGACGGCGCGACGACCCGATCTCCACGTCGTGGTCACCGGCCGCAATGCGAAGCCCCTGCTGATGGATGCCGCCGATCTGGTGACAGAGATGACGCTGGTGAAGCACCATTTCAAAGCCGGCGTGAAGGCCCAGGCTGGTATCGAGTTCTGACATGGCCGCCCGGGCGCTGATGTTCCAGGGGACAGGCTCCGATGTGGGCAAGTCTCTGGTCGTGGCGGGGCTTGCCCGCGCCTTCACGCTGCGCGGGCTGCGAGTCTTGCCGTTCAAGCCGCAGAACATGTCCAATAATGCCGCCGTCACTGAAGACGGCGGCGAGATCGGCCGTGCTCAGGCCCTGCAGGCAAGAGCAGCCGGCGTTTCTCCGAGCGTCCACATGAACCCGGTTCTGCTCAAGCCGCAGAGCGAGGTGGGTGCGCAACTGGTCGTCCAGGGGCGCGTGTCGGGGAATGCAAAAGCAGCGGAGTACCAAACGATCAAGCCGACGCTCATGCCGCGGGTGATGGAAAGTTTCGGCATCCTGAAGGAGCAGGCGGATCTTGTTTTGGTGGAAGGAGCCGGCAGTGCTTCCGAGGTCAATCTACGCCGCAATGACATCGCCAATATGGGTTTCGCACGCGAGGCCGATGTCCCGGTCATCCTGATCGGCGACATCGACCGCGGCGGCGTGATTGCCAGTATTGCCGGTACTAAGCTCGTCCTTCCACCAGACGACGCCCGGATGATCGAGGGTTTCATCATCAACCGCTTCCGGGGCGATCCCTCCCTGTTTGCCGATGGGATGGCGACGATCAGCAGCCTGACAGGCTGGGAGGCCATCGGCCTACTGCCCTTCTTCGCGGATGCGGTCCGTCTGCCTGCGGAGGATGCGCTCGGCGTTCACGTTGAAAGAACGAGAAAGACCGGCGCCAAGGTCAGGATTGCCGTACCGATCCTGCCCCATGTCTCGAACTTCGACGATCTGGACCCACTCGACGCCGAGCCGGATGTGGAGCTGGTTCGTCTGCGGCCGGACCAGACCATACCAGGAGACTGTGATCTCGTGCTGCTCATGGGCTCCAAGGCGACGATTGCGGACCTTCAGGTGCTGAAGGCGAGCGGACTTGACGTCGACATTCGCGCACATGTGCGCAGGGGAGGGCGGGTGCTCGGTCTGTGCGGCGGCTATCAGATGCTCGGGCGTACCATCGCCGATCCCGAGGGCATTGAAGGCACGTCTGATCGCGTCGAGGGGCTCGGTCTACTTCAGGTGGATACGGTGCTTGCCGGCGACAAGAGACTGGAGTCGGTAACGGGACGAAGCTTCGACGATGAGCCGCTACAGGGATACGAGATGCATATCGGGCGAACCACTGGGCCTGATTGTGCGCGACGCTTTGCCGAGTTCTCGGGATCGACGGACGGAGCCATGTCCGCGGATGGGCAGGTTGTAGGCACCTACCTGCATGGGCTCTTCACAAACGACCGCCAGCGGACGGCCTGGCTGCGGCGACTCGGTGCCGAACCTGCTGGAATGGACTATGAAGCTGGCATCGATGCGATCCTGGATCGGCTTGCAGCCCACATGGAACAGCATCTCGACCTGACGGGACTGCTCAGGCTCGCAAGATAGCCAGGGCTGCCAGCCCGAAGATGCCGATCAGCAGCGCGTCGGCGACCCTTGCGACCCGAAGGGCGCGACGGATATCGGAGGCGTCGAGATTCGTCCGGCCACCTTCGCCCATGAAGCGGACCTCGATCATGTGGCCGCCATAGCTTCGCGGTCCGGCAAGAGCGACGCCCAATGCTCCGGCCATCGCTGCCTCCGGCCAACCCGCGTTCGGCGAGCGGTGGTATCTAGCATCGCGTCGAATGGCAGCGATTGCGCGACTTGGCGAGGCCCCGGGGACCAGGCAGGCCGCGACGACGAAAAGTACGCCGCTCAGGCGCGACGCGGGCAGGTTCACCAGATCATCGAAGCGTGCCGACGCCCAGCCGAACGCCTCATGACGGTCAGTCCGATGGCCAATCATGCTGTCGGCCGTGTTGATGGCCTTGTATGCTACGCCACCCGCAAGTCCGCCGACCCCGAGCCAGAATGCGGGAGCGACGATCCCGTCCGAGAAGTTTTCCGCAAGGCTTTCGATGGCAGCGCGGCATACGGCGGGTGAATCGAGGTTCTCCGGATCGCGCCCGACGATCATCGAGACTGATCGCCGTCCAGCGGGCAAGCCTCCCATCTCCATCGCAGCTGCAACAGCCTCGACATGTTGCTCCAAGCTTCGCTGGGCAGGAAGACTGGCCGCAACCAACACAACTAGAATGAAGCCAAACGGGACGGCCAGCAGCAGGCTCTCGAGCAGCAGAGACAGCGAAACAACCACTGCCAGTACAACGGCGAGAGCGAAGATGCCCCACAGCCTGCGATGCGAGGGCGTATCGCCTTCCCTGTTCCATCGTGCATCCAGTGCTGAGATGAGTTTGCCAATCCAAGTGACGGGATGCCCGATCAGGCGATATACCCAGTCGGGATAACCGAAGATGCGTTCTGTCAGCAGGGCGAGGAAGGCGAGAGAAAGGTACATGGAGCCGATGGCAGCTGGAATTTCCTTGGGCGGTAAAATCGAGCACGGCGGCAATCTTGCGCGTGCCCGTGCGCTGTTTCCCCACGCGCCCGAGCCCTGGATCGATCTCTCCACCGGCATCAACCCGAACTCCTATCCGCATTCGCCGTTGCCGGGCAATGCCTTCTCGCGATTGCCGGACCCGGAGGACCTGGGAAGGCTGAAGGAAGCGGCCGCCCGTTCCTACGGCGCACCGTCCGCCGCGCATGTCGCAGCGGGACCGGGCACGCAGATCCTTCTGCCCATCGTGGCGAGACTTCTGAAGAATGGGGGGAAAGCCGCGATCCTCTCTCCGACCTATGCGGAGCATGCACGGGCGGCCAGGTTGGCGGGATACGACGTAAGGGAGGTCAACGACCCCGAAAGGCTTCTCGAGGCGGATCTTGCAGTTACCGTCAATCCCAACAACCCGACCGGGCGGATCGTCCCCCGGCCGCAGCTTCTCGAACTCGCAGCGCGGTTACGTGAAAAGGGAGGTCTTCTGGTGGTCGACGAGGCCTTTCAGGATGCCTCCGACAGCGAAAGTGTCGCGGATGCTGTGGATAGCGGAGGACTGCTGGTGCTGCGGTCTTTCGGCAAGTTCTACGGGATGGCCGGCGTCCGGCTCGGCTTTGCGATCTCGCATCCCGGTCTGATTGCGCGAATCGAAGATGAGCTTGGGCCCTGGTCGGTGTCTGGGCCCGCCCTCCGCATTGGCAGCGAGGCGCTAGTGGACAAGGAGTGGAAACGTGCGATGCGGGAACGGTTGCACCGGAGTGCTGTTCGCCTTGATGCGTTGTTTGAACAACGAGGCATATCCGTGGTGGGCGGAACATCCCTGTTTCGCTTCGTTCGTCACGCCGAGGCCCAGCGGATCTTCCATACCCTCGGTCAGGAAGGCGTCTTCGTCCGACGTTTCGCAGATCGACCGGAGGAACTGCGCCTTGGGCTTCCAGCCGACGATCAATGGGGGCGTGTGGAAACTGCTCTGGCGAAGTTCACTTGCTGACGCTGCTGCCGAAGCGATCTCGCCACGACGGCTGAGCGTTCGCCACCGGCAAAGCAGTTGCCTCGAAAACCCCGCGTGCGATGGCGCGCGAGGTAACCAGCGCTGCCAGATGGAGTATTTCCATCAGGTCCCGCGCCTCCTTCACCTCTTTCTCGGCGGTTGCCGCAGAAAACACAGTGTCGCCGTCAAAGGGCAGGTGAACCGGCACGATGGCACGCGCAAGGCCATCATGCGCAGCCAGGGACAGCCGGTGGGCCTGTGCCTTGGTCAGGACTGCATCGGTGACCACTACGCCGATTGTCGTCGCCGTGATTCTCACGCCCTTGATGCGGAAATCGGTGCGAGCGGGAAACGGTAAGCCCAGTCTGCCGAACTCGTTGTCGACCTCGTAGGGCGCTGCCCAGAAATGCGGTCCATCGCCAACGGTCGCGGAACCCAATGCGTTGGTTGCGACCAGTGCCGCGACGACATGGCCGCTGGAGGTCACTGCGCTGGCGGATCCCAGCCCGCCCTTGACCGTTGCTGTCGTCGCCCCCGTGCCGGCACCCACTGTACCAAGAGGAAAAGCGCCGCCCGTTGCCGCCTTGAATGCTTCATAACCCATGTCGCGATAAGGCGAATGAAGGCCCCAGCTCTTGTCGCCGCCGTTCAGGAGGTCCATCAGGATCACCTGCGGGACGATGGGAACACGAACGTCACCGACGGGAAAGCCGCGGCCGATCTCCCGCAGGCCCGACTGGACCCCACCGGCGGCGTCGAGACCGAACGCGGAGCCGCCCGACAGGACGAAGGCATCCACTGTCTCGACCGTCATCGAAGGGTCGAGGAGCGACGTCTCCCGTCCTCCGGGAGCGCCGCCCAGGACTGTCCCCGAAGCGATCGCCGGCTTGTCGAAGACAACCGCCGTCACGCCTGAGCCGAGAACGAGATCAGTGGCGTGGCCGACGGCCACACCCTCGATATCGGTCAGGAGGTTGAGCGGTCCCGGCATGCCTCAGATGACGTCGAACTTGACGCCCTGGGCAAGCGGGAGGGTGCGCCCGTAGTTCAAGGTATTGGTTGCACGACGCATGTAGGCCTTCCAGGCGTCCGAGCCGGACTCGCGCCCGCCGCCCGTTTCCTTCTCACCTCCGAAGGCGCCGCCGATCTCGGCACCGGAGGGGCCGATGTTAACGTTGGCGATGCCGCAATCGGAGCCTCGGTCGGAAAGGAAGGTTTCGGCCTCGCGCATATCATTCGTGAAGATGGATGAGGAGAGGCCCTGCGGCACGTCGTTGTGAAGCCGCAAGGCATCCTCGAAGTCGCTGTACTTCATGACATAGAGGATTGGCGCGAAGGTTTCTTCCAGAACGGGTCCGGTCTGTGTTGGCATCTCGATGATTGCGGGACGGACATAGTATGCGTCCGCGGCGTTATCCTGATTTACCCTTTCGCCGCCGGTCACTTTGCCGCCGGCGAACTTGGCGGCTTCCAGCGCCTTCTGCATCTTCTCGAATGCAGCCTTGTCGATCAGCGGTCCCACCAGATTGCCACCTTCGAGCGGGTTGCCGATGGTGACCGACTGATAGGCCTTGGCGAGCCGCGGTACGAGCGTTTCGTAGACGCTGTCATGGACGAAAAGGCGCCGCAGCGTCGTGCAACGCTGGCCAGCCGTTCCCATGGCGGCGAAGGCCACACCCCGGAGCGTCAGGTCGAGATCTGCCGTCGGAGCGACGATGGCCGCATTGTTGCCGCCCAGTTCGAGCAGCGAGCGCGCAAAGCGCTGCGCCAGACGCGGGCCGACCGCGCGGCCCATGGCCGTTGAACCGGTTGCGGAAACGAGCGGTACCTTCTCATGGTCGACCAGTACCTCGCCGATCTCCCGTCCCCCGATCAGCAGGGTGGAAAGGTTCTCCGGAGCCGTATTGCGTTCGGCGACGTAGCGGGAAAGGGCCCGTTCGAAGATCGCCTGAGTTGCCAGTGCGGTCAGCGGTGTCTTCTCAGATGGCTTCCACACCGTCGCATTGCCGCAGACGAGTGCCAGCGCTGCGTTCCAGGACCAGACCGCGACCGGGAAGTTGAAGGCGGAGATGATGCCGATGGCGCCAAGCGGGTGCCATGTTTCCATCATGCGGTGATCGGCCCGCTCGGTCGCGATCGTCAGGCCGTAAAGCTGGCGGGACAGACCGACCGCAAAGTCGCAGATGTCGATCATTTCCTGAACTTCGCCCAGACCTTCCGAGGTGATCTTGCCGACTTCGATGGACACCAGACGGCCAAGGGCTTCCTTGGAAGCACGTAATTCCTCGCCCAGAAGGCGGACCAGTTCGCCCCGCTTCGGCGCCGGCACGAGGCGCCACTCGAGGAAGGCCGCATGGGCTTTTTCAATCGCTGCAGCGGCATCCGTGGCCGTGATCTCCGGAAGCCTGCCGATCTCCTGACCGGTAATCGGGGAGCGAACAGCAAGGGTCCCACCGGTATAGCTTTCGGGCTTGATGCCGAGTTCGCTGAAGATCTTCTTCACGTCCTGGGTGAGATCGAGATTGGCAAGCGTCATGTCAGTCCTTCCGGATGTCGAATTGCGGTCAATGTACTGATCGGCGGCGCTTCTGCAATCAGAAGCGCTCACCAGCGAAGTGCGCGACCTGCGCACCGAGTTCGTAATAGGCCTCCTTGACCGAGCGGACCGCCGGCAACTTCGGATCGGTGATCGGCAGCGGCAGATCCTTCTCGGCAACGCGGCCGAGGATGTGCTCCGCAAGGATCTTGCCGAAGGTCGTGCCGGGGGAAATGCCGCGACCATTATAGCCGCAGAAGCCGAGAACATTCGGCGCGAACTTGTGGAGGCGGGGCAGGGCGTTGTCGGTCATTCCGATCATGCCATACCATTCGGCCTCGAAGGGGATATCGGCAATCTGCGGGAAGATCCGGCGGATGGATCGGCGAGCCCATGCCTTGTGAATGGATGTTCCGGTGCCGCGCAAGGCGCCGACGCTGCCGAAGACCAGCCGGCCCGCCTGGTCCATGCGAAACGAGGAGAGGATTTCCCTGGTGTCCCAGCACCCTTCGCGGCCGCGCAGGATCAGCTGTTGCTGTTCCCGGGGCAGCGGAGTGGTGGCGAGATTGAAGTAGGGGAGATAGACCTGCTCCTTGCGGATGACTTCCCACGGGCCGGAACTATAGGCTTCGCTGGCGACGATAACCCAATCCGCCCTGACCTCACCCCGAGCGGTGCGCAGGACGTGTGCGCCGTTCCGTTCCTGATGATCAAGTACCGCACTCTTGCTGTAAAGCCGGGCACCCGCGTCGATGGCGGCCCGTGCTAACCCGCGGGCATAGGCAAGGGGCTGCAGGGTGCCGGCCCGCATGTCGAGCATGGAGCCCGCATAGGCAGCGGACCCCACCCGGCGTTCGGTCTCGACAGCATCCAGCAGGGAAACCGGTGCACCTCGCGTCTGCCATTGCGCCGCCCGTTCCGCGAGTTCCTTCAGCCCCTCGTCTCCGACAGCGAGATGCAGGGTCCCGTTGCGCTCGAGCTCGCAAGGAATGTTGTGACGGTCGATGAGATCGCGCACGAGGTAGGGACCGTTACCGAGCAGTTCCAGCAAACGCTCTCCGTACTGCGGTCCCAGTTCCTTCGGAAAATCGTCCGGCATGACCCACATGCCCGCATTGATCAGACCGACATTCCGCCCGGCTCCCCCGAAGCCGAATTCCTGAGCCTCCAGAAGCACGACATCGGCTCCGGCTTCGGCTAGGTGCAGCGCTGCGGACAGACCAGTGTAGCCGCCGCCGACAATCGCGACCTGGGCGGATACGCCTTCCTGCAGCATTTCTGTGGAGGGTGCTGGTGGTGCAGTCATTTCCCACAGTCCGTGGGAGCGCGGGTCATTGAGCATTTCAAAGGTTCCGGATGAAATTCCGAACGGACTTTACAGAGGCGGCACCAACGTGAATATCGACAGTTTCTCAATAGGTCATTCAACGGAGGAATGACGTGCTGCCGCCCAGGCGATTTCTGCCCTCGTTCTCTCTGCTGGCTGCCTTCGAGGCGGCTGCCCGCACCGGCAGCATCACTGCGGCTGCCAATGAGCTTGGCCTTACCCAGAGCGCCGTCAGCCGGCAGATTTCATCTCTCGAGAAGCAACTGGGGGTCCCGCTTTTCAGACGGGAGCGGCAGACGATCAGATTGACCCTTGCCGGCGACGGATACGCTCGCGAAATACGGGAGGGGCTTCGGCGCATTTCCACCGCCTCCCTCAACCTGCGGGCCCATCCAAAGGGAGGCGTCATCAATATCGCTGTCCTTCCGCTGTTCGGCGCCCGCTGGCTCGCGCCTCGTTTGGGCCGTTTTCTGGACCGTAATCCGGACGTGGCGGTCAACCTGATCAGCCGCCTTGAGCCCTTCGATTTTCGCTTCGACTCGATCGATGCTGCCATCCATTTCGGCGAAGGGCGTTGGCCAGGAGCGGAACTGACCTTGCTGATGAAGGAGCAGACGGTGGCGGTGTGCAGTGCCGACTTCCAGGCGCGCTTCGGACTGCGGCGCCCTGCTGATCTTCTGGAGGTGCCCTTGCTGCATCTGAGTAGCCGTCCCGATGCCTGGGAGAACTGGTTCAGGAGTGAGGGCGTGGGGTTCGATCAGCTTCACGGGATGCTGTTTGATCAGTACATGACCATCGTCGAGGCCGCGGCAGCCGGAATGGGGGCCGCACTTCTTCCGGCATTCCTGATCGCGCCCGAGCTCGATATGGGCCGTCTGGTGATGGCGACGGATGCAAGACACCGGGAGACGGGCAGTTATTATCTCGCCCATCCTGCCGAGCGGGCTGATTATCCGCCATTTGCCTCGTTCAAAACATGGCTCTTGAACGAAGCCGGCGAGGAGGGGGCGCAGGCCCGGGTTGAAGTGGACGAAGGCATGGGCCAATAGTTGATCGAAAGCGTGCCCTCGCGGCGCGGCAACCGATAAGGACAGGACATGAAGCCGATCTTCGTTCAGCTCAGATGCAAGCCAGGAAAGACGTATGAGGTGGCAGACGCTATCTACAAGACCGAACTGGTGTCCGAACTGTATTCAACCAGCGGTGACTGGGATTTGCTGCTCAAGATCTACATCAAGGAGGGCGACGAGGTGGGGCGCTTCGTGAACGAGAAGATTGCAGCGATTCCGGGGATAGAACGCTCTCTGACCACGCTCACCTTCACGGCGTTCTAGAAGAAGCGACGCCGTCCGATTTGCGGAACAGCGTCGCGGGTGAGGCAGGCACTAGACATGGATTGCCGCGTCGGCATTGCGGCCGCGTACCAGATCACGGATGGCCAGCCGCACCTCGTCCGCCGACCTGAACCGGCGTTCGTCGAGATCAATGACGTGAAACTTGACGGCGATGAACTTCAGCCTGTCTTCATCCGGAACGACGATCCCTACTGGCTCGCCGCCGTATTCAATGACTTGCTTCTGCATGAGCAGACTCCTCAGTGGCTGTCGGCGACAGCTCTGACGAATGAATTTTCTGGAAAAGTGTGATCCGGATCGTTACATTCGACAGCACATGAGAGACGCAAGCTCCGTGCCATTCACTTTGAACGCTACCTGACGAAAGGTGGCGACGCGTATCATATCAAACATGTCACTCTCCCTAGGTGGTTGCGCTTCTGCGGGCGAATGCAATCGCCAACAATCCGGACGGTAACCCGGATTGGATTCATCGGCAACGAAAATCACCTTAGACAGGATATTTTTCTTTCCGATGACAGAACTGCGGCGGCAATGAGAATTCTATTGCGCATTCGCCGTGGCTACTGCCAGAGATAGATAAGGCTATAGAACGGGCCCGCAAGGCTTGCGGGAAGATAAATGTGACCTCCGCCCGCATGCCTCCTGCTGCTGCTCCGTGTGTATCAACCCATGCGCTCTGATGCGTAGCTTCCAGGGCTTGGCGGAAAGACGATCGTGCGGTTGCCGTTCAGGAACACCCGGCGGTGGATGTGGGCATGAATTGCGCGGGCAAGAACCTGGCTCTCCACATCCCGGCCGAGGGAGACGTAATCATCCGGGCTTTGCGCATGCGTGATGCGTACGGTGTCCTGTTCGATGATGGGGCCTTCGTCGAGATCCGCGGTGACATAATGCGCCGTCGCGCCGATCAGCTTCACGCCGCGCTGGTATGCCTGCTTGTAAGGGTTCGCACCCTTGAAGCTTGGCAGGAATGAGTGGTGTATGTTGATGATCTTGCCAGACATCTTCGCGCACAACTGATCGGAGAGGACCTGCATATAACGGGCAAGAACAATGAGCTCGGTGCCGGTCTGTTCGACCAGTTCCAGGAGCTGCGCTTCTGCCTGCGGCTTGTTCTCCTTTGTCACCTTGATGTGGTGGAAGGGGATGTCGTGATTGACCACAACCTTCTGATAATCGAAGTGGTTGGAGACCACGCCCACGATGTCGATGGGCAGCGCGCCGATCTTCCATCGATAGAGTAGATCGTTGAGGCAGTGACCGAAGCGCGACACCATCAAAAGGACCTTCATCCGGTCGGAGGCGTCATAGATTTCCCAATCCATTTTGAACCGGCCGGCGACAGGATTGAATCCTTCCACCAGTTCGCGATGGGTTGCTCCCTCCTCCGATATGAAGGAAATCCGCATGAAGAATTTGCCGGTATCGAGGTCGTCGAACTGCGAGGAGTCGATGATGTTGCAGCCCTTTTCCGCCAGGAACCCCGAGATGGCGGCAACGACGCCACGGGTCGAATCGCAGGTTACGGTCAGGACATAGCTCGTCATAGAATTCTCTCCGACATCCTAGAATGGGATTTGTATACATAAATGTGGTGTGCAATCAAATCCACTGCCTCGAATCAGGTGTGGCCGCATGCGCCCCAAGCACGGCGGATACTAGGGCCTCAGCTCTTGGCCGTGAAGGCTACCGATTGATCGCGCTGCCTTGCGTCCTGAAAATATTCGTCTTCCCTTGGCGAAGCGTCCGGAACCGATGATCCAGCAGTGGTGATTGGGTCACTGACACGCGAGTCTAGGCGACTGATTGACGGCGTTCGCCAAGAGGAAGGATATGCGCAGCAAACGTCGCAGATGTGAAGCATGTATACAGCACGGCTTTCTAGCGCCTCAGGAAGTTGGCGGGTAAACATGCTCCGCTCCTGCGAAGTCGGTTACTCTATAGGCGCCGTCCTCGGCGCGGATCGAACATTCGCCGATCGGAGCCTTTCCATGGCCCCCGGGGATATCGAGCACGTAGGTCGGTTGACAAAGGCCCGATAGCCGACCACGGAGGGCGGCCAGAATGCGCTGGCCTTCGGCAATGTCGAGGCGAAAATGGCTGGTGCCGGGGGCGAGATCCGGATGATGCAGGTAGTAGGGCTTCACACGCGTCTCGACGAAAGCCCGCATGAGGTCCGCCAGAAGCGCCGGGTCATCGTTTACGCCCTTGAGGAGAACGGTCTGGCTGACCATCGCGATGCCGCGATCGATCATCCGTGCGCAGGCGGAGCGGACAGCTTCCGTCAGCTCCCGGGGGTGGTTTGCATGAAGAGCGATGTAGGTGGTCTTGCCGCTGGCCGTGAGGGCATCGACGAGATCCTCGTTCACGGCCCAAGGATCGACGACAGGCACCCTTGTGTGAAAGCGCACTATCTTCACGTGCGGGATGGTGGCAAGGCCATGCATTATTTCTCGCAGCCGGCGAGGGGACAATACAAGCGGGTCGCCGCCGGTAAGGATGACCTCCCAGATCTCACCGCGGGAGCGGATATAGGCGACAGCAGCCTCCAGTTCCTCGGCCGTCATCATGCCATCGCCCTGCGGCCCAACCATTTCCCTTCGGAAGCAGAAGCGGCAGTAGACCGGACATAGATGCACCGCCTTCAGCAACACGCGGTCCGGGTAGCGGTGCACCACGCCTCTTACGGGGGTGTGTGCATGGTCACCGATCGGATCGGCGCGTTCTTCCGGCGTGGTCTCGAGCTCGTGCGCACTGGGGACGAACTGCCGGGCAATCGGATCTTCCGGATCGGCAGGATCGATCAGCTTCGCCACATCGGGAGTGATTGCCAGTGCGTAACGTCGCGTGACCGTTTCGATGTCTTCAAGTTGGGCGCGACCGGCGAGTCCTGCCTCAACAATATCTTCTGCCGACTTGAGTGTCGTGGATCGCGTCATTGTGGCGGTTCCGCAACTGGGGCCCACATCACTGCATCGATCCGGCTCGCGCCTGTCGCAAGCATGACGAGGCGGTCGAATCCCAACGCGGCACCGCTTGCTTGCGGCATGCCCTGCAAAGCCCGCAGAAAATCCTCATCGATCGGATAGCTGTCTCCGTAGATGCGTGCCTTCTCGGCCATCTCATGCTCGAAGCGCCGACGCTGCTCGACGGCATCGGTGAGTTCGCCGAAGGCATTTGCGAGTTCGACGCCGCAGGCGTAGAGCTCGAAACGTTCGGCAACCCGGGGATCATTCGGCGAAGGTCGCGCAAGCGCTGCCTCCGCCGCCGGATACTCGCAGAGGATCGTGGACCGCTCCAAGCCAAGGTTCGGCTCGATTTTCTCCACTAGGACGCGACTGAAGAGATCGGACCAGGTATCGTCATCGGCAAACCGGATACCCGCCTGGACGAGCCCGTCGGCTAGTTGTTCGCGGTCGGTCTGCCCATCGTCTGTGATGGATGCAAGAAGATCGATGCCTGCAAAGCGGTGGAAAGCCTCCGCCAGGGTGATGCGCTCCGGTTCCGCAAAGGGGTCTACACTGGCGCCTCGATAGCTGAAGCGGCGCGTTCCGGCTGCCTCCGCTGCCAATGCCAGCAGATCGGCGCAGTCGTCCATCAGTTTCCGGTAGTCCTCATCAACGCGGTACCACTCCAGCATGGTGAACTCCGGGTGGTGAAGCGGACCGCGTTCGCGATTGCGATAGACGTGGGCGAAGGAGAAGATCCGCCGTTCGCCGGCTGTCAGCAGCTTCTTGCAGGCAAACTCGGGAGACGTGTGCAGATAGAGAGGAGACCGGAGCCCGTCGATCGTCACCGCCTCTGTCGCAAAAGCATGAAGATGCGTCTCGTTTCCCGGCGAGGCCTGAAGGGCGGCGGGATCGATCTCGATGAAGTCCTCGCCGTGAAAGTGTGCGCGCAGGCCGGCCTGTATGCGATTGCGCGCCAGGAGGAACGGGCGACGGTCGGCATGCACCTGCGGCTCCCACCAGGGAGAGCGATCGGATGTGGAACCTGAGCGGGGCATGCGATGATCCTGATCGTCAGCTTTTATGGGGTGCCTTGCTGGCCAAGGCTTCCTATTTGGCGGTTTTTGAGCTAGGTGCGCCGAGAAAGTCTTATCCGTCCGCCGGATCGGCCTGTCGGTCCTCTACGACGCATCTCCGGCGGTGACAAGCCGGCAGCTAAAAGGGAATACTCATGGTCAAAGTCATCGCTTCCTCCGTCCGCAAGGGCAACGTCCTCGATGTGGACGGCAAGCTTTATGTGGTGCTCACGGCGCAGAACTTCCACCCGGGCAAGGGCACGCCTGTCACCCAGGTGGACATGCGCCGCATCGTCGACGGAGTGAAGGTTTCGGAGCGCTGGCGTACGACCGAGCAGGTCGAGCGTGCCTTCGTGGAAGACGTCAACTTCCAGTTCCTCTACGAGGATGGCGAGGGCTTCCATTTCATGAACCCCGAAAGCTACGACCAGGTGGTCGTCGATGTCGAGACGATGGGTGACCAGAAGGCCTATCTCCAGGAAGGCATGACCTGCATCCTGTCCATCCACGAAGGCGTGCCGCTGGCCGTGGAACTGCCGCGGCACGTCACGCTGGAGATCACGGAGACGGAGCCGGTAGTGAAGGGGCAGACCGCTTCCTCGTCCTACAAGCCTGCCATGCTCTCCAATGGTCTGCGCACCATGGTGCCGCCGCACATCAACGCCGGTACCCGCGTCGTGATTGCCACAGAAGACAATTCCTACGTCGAGCGCGCCAAGGACTGAGCGACGCCAACCGATCAAAAGAAAACCTCCGGTGCTACGGCACCGGAGGTTTTTTGTTGTCTATGATGCTTCCGTTATTTCGTCGGCATGGCCGCGGCCGAGGCAACTACGGTCGTAGTTGGCGCGCCATAGGCATAGCCGCCGCCCACGGCGACGTTCAAGGCCACGAAATCCTGCGCCATCTGCTGGACGGCCTGCGCGAGGTTTGCCTGGGCCGTCGAAACCTGCCGCTGTGCATCGAGTACGTCAAGCAGCGACGAGGCGCCATCGCGATAGCTGGCCGTCGCCAGGTCAAGCGCTTCCTCGTAGGAGCGGACGGTATTGCGAAGGGCATCCACCGTACGTGCGTCGCGTGCTACGGCGGCAAGCGCGTTCTCGACCTCTTCGACCGCACCAAGCACTGTTTCCTTCCAGGCGAGGTAGGATTCTCGTGCGGAGGACTCGGCGCTGCTCAGGTTTGCCTTCAGCGCGCCGCCGTCAAAGATCGGCAGAGAGAGGCCCGGTCCAAATGACCAGCTCAGGATCCCGCTTTCGGAGCCGCCGGCGATGCGGGTGTAGGAGGGGCGGATCGAGCCGCCCAGGCTGATCGCCGGATAGAGCTGCGCCTGCGCGACGCCGATCTCGGCGACCGCCGCTGCCAACTGCCGCTCGGCGGCGCGGATGTCCGGACGGTTGCGAATCAGATCAGCAGGAACGCCAGCGCTGACCTTGAAGCGTGCCACGGGCTGACGGGCACCCCTCTGCAGTTCGGGAAGAAGGGAGGACGCGGGAACACCAAGCAGGGTAGCAACCCTGTGGGCTGCCCGTCGGAACTGCGTTTCCAGGTTGGGCAACTCAGCCAGCGTGCTGTTCACCAAACCTTCCGACTGGACGACGTCAAGGCGCGAGGCGGCACCGGCCTCCAATTGCAGACGGGTCAGGTCGAGCGTTTCACGGCGCGAAGAAAGGTTCTGGCGCGCCAGCGCGATCCGCTCCTGATAATAACGGACGTCGATATAGGCCGATACCAGCTGCGACAACAGTGTCAGCCGGGCAACATCGACGCTCGCGTAGGCAGCGTCCAACTGGGCCAGTGCGCTCTGCTTGGAACGCTTGTAGAGGCCGAAGAGGTCGAGGAACCAGGAGGCGTCTAGCGAACCGGCGACGGTCGTCTGCGCGGATGTCGACGTGGGGCTCAGAGGGCCGCCGATGTCCTCGGTGCCACTCCGCTCCGCCTGTGCGCCCAAATCAAGTGAGGGCAGAGCTCCTGCTCCGGCCTGGACAACGCCTGCCTGAGCCTGATTGATTCGCTCGAGCGCCTGTAAAACGTTGAGGTTCTGCGCCAGGCCCTGATCCACATAACCATTGAGCCGGCTGTCGCTGAAGGCCGTCCACCAGGCTACCGTGGAGACGTCACCATTGCTGGTCCTCGAACCCTCAGCGAACTTGGCGGGGAGGGCGATTTCGGGGGGGGTGTGCTCGGGCCCGACGACGCAGCCGGAGAGGAGGAGCAAGGCGAGCGGAGCCGCTGCGTGGATCGATCTCATAATCTTTGTCCCAAATGCCCTATCAGAAACACGAGTGCGCCCGTACCGTCTGAGCCGCTTCCCCGTCTGGACCGAAAGCCCGTTAGCGAGGACACGCTACTCATCTGTTAACGGATGTCACGATGTCATCTCGCCTTTTTCACGCTTTGATAACCGCCTGACCACAACAAAGAAGGAGGGAACGAAGAAAATTCCGAGCAGTGTTGCAGAAAGCATACCCCCCAGGACGCCGATGCCGATCGCATTTTGCGCTGCAGAACCGGCGCCGGTCGCGACGGCCAGCGGCACGACCCCCAGGATGAAGGCAAGCGACGTCATGACAATCGGGCGCAGGCGAAGGCGTGCTGCTTCAAGCGTCGCCTCAATGAGGCCCTTGCCCTGCTCTTGCCGGTCCTTTGCGAACTCGACGATCAGGATCGCGTTCTTCGCCGCAAGACCGATCGTCGTAAGCAGCCCTACCTTGAAGTAGACGTCGTTCGCCTGGCCGAAGAGATAGGCAGCCCCCAAAGCCCCGAGCACGCCGACTGGAACGGCCAGTATCACGGAGAAAGGTACCGACCAGCTCTCATAGAGCGCCGCAAGGCAAAGGAAGACGATCAGCACCGACAGCGCGTAGAGAAGTGGCGCCTGCGAGCCTGACAATCGTTCCTGATAGGAGATGCCCTGCCACGCGACCGAATAGCCTCCGGGAAGCTCGGCCGTCAGCCGTTCCATTTCATCCATTGCCTGACCAGTACTCACGCCGGGGCCAGCAGCGCCCTCGAGGGAAATTGCACTGGTACCATTGTAGCGGGCAAGCTGCGGCGTGCCGCCTACCCATTGGACGGTGCTGAACGAAGAGAAGGGCACCATCTCACCTGCGCTGTTTCGCGCATACCAGTATTTCAGGTCGTCCGGCTGCATCCTGAAGGGAGCGTCCGCCTGCACGTAGACGGGTTTCAATTCGTTATTGAGTGTGAAGTCATTGACGTCGCGCCCGGCGAAGATGGTGGCAAGCATGGAGTTGACCGTTGCGAGATCAACCCCCATCGCCCCAAGCTTTTCCTGGTCGAGCAGGATCTTGAGCTGCGTCTCCGATCGCTGGCTGTTGGTGCGCAGCGAGCTGATGTTCGGATTTGTCGTCGCCGTCTGTGTCAACTGCTGTGAGACGGCGGTGAGTGCATCGTTGCCGTTGCCCCCGCTATCCACCAGGTACATGGAGAAGCCGCTCGACGTGCCGAGACCTTGGATTGCAGGCGGAAGGAGTGCGAAGACCTGTGCGTCACGCAGCGTGAAGAAATAGCCGCTTGCGCGCTGCACGATCTCCGCCGCTGACTGGCCCGGGCCCGTCCGCTGATCGAAGTCGGTCAATTTCGTAAAGACGATGGCGTTGTTCTGGCCACTGCCGCCGAAGCTGAAACCGAGAACGCCGAAGACGTCAGACACATTCTCTTTTTCCTGTTCCAGGAAGTATTGCTCGACCTGCTTGACGACCGCGTCGGTCCTCGCCGTCGTTGAGCCGGCCGGCGTCTGGACGATGGTCAGCAGGACGCCTTGGTCTTCCTGCGGCAGGAAGGAGGTCGGCAGGCGGGTGAAGAGCCAGGTGCAGCCGGCAACGACGAGGGCGAAGACCACCACGACCCGCAGGGGACGCTTGAGAAGGTAACCGATCGTCGAGACATAGCCCTTGGTGGAGCGATCGAAGCCACGATTGAACCATGCGCCGATGCCGCGACCCTTCTTGTGATGGTCGATCGGCTTCAGCATGGTCGCGCAGAGGGCCGGGGTCAGAACGATGGCAACGACCGCAGAGAGCAGCATTGCGGACACGATCGTGACCGAGAACTGGCGGTAGATGATGCCGGTGGAGCCCCCGAAGAAGGCCATGGGAATGAACACTGCCGTGAGGACGAGGGCGATGCCGATTATCGCCCCGGTGATCTCACCCATGGATTTCTCCGTCGCCTCCAGCGGCGGCAGCCCTTCTTCGTCCATGATGCGTTCGACGTTTTCAACGACAACGATTGCGTCGTCCACTAGAAGGCCGATCGCCAGCACCATGGCGAACATGGTGAGCGTGTTGATTGAGTAGCCGGTGAGGGCCAGGATGCCGAAGGTGCCAAGCAGCACCACTGGGACCGCGATCATCGGGATCAGCGTCGCGCGAAGGTTCTGGAGGAAGATAAGAAGCACGACGAAGACGAGAATGATCGCCTCGATCAGAGTATGCACGACCTTCTCGATCGAAAGCTCGACGAAGGGGGTTGTATCGTAGGGATAGGTGATCTCCACGCCTTCGGGCAGGGTAGGAGCGATCGCCGACAAGGCAACCTTCACACGATCCGCAGTATCCAGCGCGTTCGCACCGGTCGCAAGGTTGACGGCGAAACCGGTAGAGGGAAGGCCGTTCTGCCGCGAGCTCGAACCATAGCTTTCCTGCCCAATCTCGACACGTGCGACGTCGCTCAACCGTACCGTCGCCCCGTCCTGCTCGACCTTGAGGATGATCGACTCGAAGTCGTCGACGGTCGTGAGCTGGCTCTGGGCGGTCATGGTAACGGTCAGCTGCTGGCCCGCCACGGACGGCTGGCCGCCGAGGGAGCCCACCGACACCTGCGTATTCTGCGCCTGAATGGCGGATGTCACGTCCGTGGGGGTAAGCTGATACTTCTGCAGCTTCAGCGGATCTAGCCAGATGCGCATGGCATAGCCGGAGCCGAAGATGTCGATGCTGCCGACCCCTTCGAGCCGCTTGATCTGGTCTTCAATGCTGGTCGTGAAGACGTCGCCGAGGTCGACGGAACTGCGCTTGCCGTCGGTCGACACGAGGGCGCCGACCATCAGGATGCTCGATGTCGAGCGCGTCACCGAGATTCCCGCCTGCTGAACAACGTCGGGAAGCTGCGATTGAACGAGCTGCAGCTTGTTCTGCACCTGCACCTGGGCGATCTCAGGATCGACCGTGGTGCCGAAGGTAAGTGTGATCGAGGCGCTTCCGGTGCTCGATGACGAGGTCATGTATGTCAGGTCATCGAGGCCGGTCATGCCGTCCTCGATGATGCTGGTGACCGACTTCTCGACGGTCTCCGCACTTGCGCCCGTATAGAATGCGCTGACGCGAACGGTCGTCGGGGCGATGTCCGGATACTGCGAGATCGAGAGCGTCGAGATCGCGAGCGCGCCACCGAGCATGATGACGATTGCGATGACCCAGGCAAATACGGGCCGCCGGATAAAATACTTGGCCATTTGAAAATCCCTTGGCGCCGGGCTTACGGCATCTCTGGAAGGACGAGGATCGTCACTGGGCGGCGGGTTCGGCGGCCGCGTCCGTCGGCGCGGTCACAACGAGACCATTTTCATTCACGGTGGCCTCGACGGGTGCAACCGTGGCGCCATCGCCGATCCATTGAAACCCGTCGACGATCAGACGATCGCCTTCGGCGACACCATCGGTGACGAGCCAGTTATTGCCAGAAACCTGGCTCACCGGAAATACGCGGGTTTCCACTTTGTTGTCGTTCGTCGCGAACTTCGCAGAAAGCTCCCCCCGCGCATTGCGCGTGGCAGCTCTCTGCGGGATCAGGTATCCGGCTTCCGTGCCGAGTGTGACCTCCGCCCGTACATACATGCCGGGTAGGATGATCTCGTCAGGGTTTGGAAAAACCGCACGTATCTGGTAGGTCCCGGTTGTCTCGCTGACCGCCATTTCCGACATGTCGAGCTTGCCCGTGTGGGGATAGATGGTTCCATCCTCGAGCTTAAGGGTCATCTCGGCCTCGCTCGGATCGCCGGTCAGGCGTCCCGATGCCATTGCCGTGCGGAGCTCCAGGAGGTTGGTGCTGGACTCGGTGAGGTCTATGTAAATCGGATCGAGCTGGCGAAGCGTGGTCAAGGCATCAGTCTGGTTCGCAGTGACGATGTTGCCGATGCTCACGTTCGAGATGCTGGTCACGCCATCGAAGGGTGCACGGATCTTTGTGAGGTCGAGATTGATTTCCGCAGTGCGCAACGCCGCCTTGGCCTGGGCCACGTCCGCTTCGGCCTGGAGCAGGGTGACGCGGGCGTTCTCAAATTCGATCTGGGTTGCCCCGCTGTTCACCAGTCGCTCGTAGCGAGCAAGGTTGGCCTGGGCACTCGGAATCGAAGCCTCAGCCTTGGCGACGGAAGCGCGAGCCTCTGCAAGGGCGGCGCTGTACGTATCGTCCTCGATCTGGAAGAGCAGGTCGCCGGCTTTGACCGCGCTTCCTTCCTTGAAGGCGATCTCGCGGATGGCGCCCGTAACCCGCGGGCGGATGCCCGTTTCCTGGAAAGCCGCAGCCCGGCCCGGCAGAATGCGGGTGATGGGAAAATCTCCCTTCTCCATCGTCACGATGCTGACGGGGGTCGGAGGCCGCTCCTGCGCAGCGCTCCCTCCTGCAGGTGCGTCGGTTCCCTGCTTTGCATCGCTGCAGGCCGTCAGGGCAAGCGACAGAAATAGAGGAAGGAGAAAAGTACGTCTGTTCATCAGCGTCATCCAAAGGCTGCGGCAATGTAAAGTGAGCGCACCTTAGCCGCAAGAAACGGAGGGCCATGGTGGAGGAATGTGATTGGCTTGAAGCGGCTCGGGAAGATCCTGTTCTGGAAGTGACGTATATCGGAAATCGTCACTTTGCAAGCGGACTTTGCAATGCAGCATTGACAAGCCCCGCTATGCCCGCACAGCGGGCCTTCAGCTCCTCTTCGGTTGCTTCAGCGAGGAAGACCGGGTGCAGAACGCTCGCAAACGCCGCGCTCACATGCTGGGTCACGGCGTCGAGATTGTCGCAACGATAGACGCCGCTCTCGATCCCGTCCCTGATCACATCTCGAAACAGTTCCTCGATAAGGTCACGGTAGCGCTGCCCGCTGGCGAGATCGGTCTTCGGCATCAGGAAGATCAGTTCAAGGAAGAACGGGTTGTCGCGGATATCTTGGAGATGCGCCTCCATCAGCTTGCAGACGACCAGCGGCAGGCGCCCCGGTGCTGGTGCCGGATCGTCGAAGCTGCCGAAGCGATCGACCATGCGGCGGACATGACGGTCGCATATCGCGTCCACCAGCGCACCCTTCGTGTGGAAGTGCTTGAAGACGTTTGCGGGGGACATTCCCAACTGCTGAGCTATGTCGGCAATAGACGATTTGGCAATGCCCTGCTTCCTGAAGAGCGTTTCCGCAGTTGCCAGGATGTCCTCTCGTGTCTCTTCCGCTTTACGTCTCGGTCTGCGCAATCGATCCTCTCTTCGCTGAACGCGGGGGCTGTCTCAGAAATAGGGCTGCAGGTTCTGCCGGATACGGTCGAGGATCGTCGCACCGCTCAGGTCAGGCTGGAAGCTCAGTCCGGTGATCCTCTGGTAGGCGCTCCGGTAGACG